>DAINSR010000095.1:0-8023 GCA_036741255.1 Flavobacterium sp. | reverse complement strand
GTAAATGTTACTAATTTTTGAATGTAGTGTTGTTTTGGGACTAATACTTTTGATTTTTTGATTCCTAAAGCATCACATAATATTTTACTCACTCCATCTGCGTGATTGTCTAAAGCTGTGTGAACTGCATAAATAGCAACATCATTTTTAATTGCTTTAATAAGAGCTTTTTCTACATAATTTTTGCCTGTTATTCTTCTTAATCCTTCAAATAATATGGGGTGAAAACATAATACTAAGTTGCAATTATTTGCCACAGCTTCGTCAATAACAATTTCTAAAGCGTCATGACAAACTAGTATGCCTGTTAAGTTTAGATTTGCATCACCCACGAGTAATCCCACATTGTCATAACTTTCTGCATAACCCAGTGGTGCCATTTCTTCTAAAATGGGAAAAGTGTCTTTAATTTTCATGGAGGTTATTATTTGAATTCAAATATAAAACGCATATTTGTTTTTAACTAATCTAATTGCATTTATAGTTGTCTTTTATTTGTACTTTTGTTTTAAACAGTTGATACTTGTGGAGTTTCATAACCTTATTGATATTAGGTTGATTTAATTTTGTCAAATTCAAGATGATTAGTGAATTGAATTTTAAAGTTCATTTTTTTTAAAACAACCAATTTTTATAATTCTTACTTTATGATATTTAAAGATGCTTAAAATACGAAAAATTCTATTCCCATTTGCTTTTATTTATGGATTAATAACTTTTGTTAGAAATGTGCTTTATGATATAAAAATATTAAAAAGTCATGTTTTTAATGTGCCTACAATTGCAGTAGGAAACCTAAGTGTGGGTGGTACTGGAAAATCGCCCCAAGTGGAATATTTAATTAAATTATTATCAGCTAATTATCAGGTGGCAACCTTGTCTAGAGGATATAAGAGAAGTACTTCAGGATTTGTTCTTGCAAATGATAAAGCAACGGCAAAAATAATAGGAGATGAGCCTTTTCAGTTTTATTCTAAATTTCCAAAAACGATAGTTGCAGTAGATGAAAAAAGAGCTGAAGGGATAGAATTATTAATGAATTTAGACAAAAAACCAGATGTAATAATTTTAGATGATGCTTTTCAACACAGAAGTGTTAAAGCTGGTTTTTATATTTTACTCACAGCATATAACGATTTGTTTTGTGATGATTTTATGTTGCCCAGTGGAAATTTGCGTGAGTTTGAAGCAGGAAAAAAACGATCTGATGTAGTTGTGGTTACAAAATGCCCTTCAAATTTAGATGAGGCAAGTCAAAAAAGAATAATAAGTCGGTTAAAAGTGTCTGTCCCCGTTTATTTTACCTCTATTTTTTATGACGATTTTGTGTATAACCAAGATGATAAGTCTATACCAATAGAAGAAATAATAAATTCTGAAAAAATTGTTGTGGCTGGAATTGCAAACCCAGAACCTTTTTTTAAATTTTTGAGTGCTAAAAAAACCGAAACTATTACTTTTTCAGATCATCATAGCTTTGATACTAAAGACTTGCAATTAATAATAAACAAAGCAGCAGGGAAAAAAATTATAACAACAGAAAAGGATTTTGTTCGTTTAAAAAACAAAGTACCAAAAGAACAATTATATTATTTACCCATACAAACAAAATTTTTAAATAATTCAGAGGATTTTGACCAAATGATAACTGCTTATGTGCAACAAAGTTTATCACAATAGTTACACTCTTAGATGACACAGATTTATAAGGTGAAATTCAAAAAGTTTAAACAACTTCATTGTTAATAATATAACAAAATAATTAATAAATGTTTTTAACTTTTTTACTTTTACTACTGTAATTAAATAAGAGTAGCATAAATTTGTATTTAGTAAGAACGCTATGTTGTATAAAGTTTTAAAAGATTTTTTATTAAAAAAGCAAATTAAAAAAGTTGCGTCACAAAACTTAAAAGCAGTTTCAGGTGAATCTGTTGCTACCATAGGGGTTCTTATTGATGCGGTTAGTTTTAAGGATAAAGATATATTTTTAGAAAAATTAAAAAAAAAATCTCCTGTTGAATTTAAAATACAGCTTTTAGTTTTTAGAAAAAAAGTAAAAAAAACAGAGACTGTTCATTACCCTTATTTTATGGCTAGTGATGTGGGGTTAGATGGAGCATTTTCAAAAGGAGAAGTTGAACATTTTGTTAATTTTCCATTTGATGTATTGATTAGTTATTATGACAATCAAAATTCAAGTTTAGAATGGGTAACGGTTTTGTCAAAAGCAAAATTTAAAGTAGGTTTGCACTCAATTCATACCTCCTTAAATCATTTTACAATAAATACTTTTGTAGAAAATTATGAGGAGTTTATTTTAATTTTGTTTCAATACTTAAAAATTTTAAAAAAAATATGATATGCAAATGTTTGAAGGAACAGGTGTAGCTTTAGTAACACCATTTAAAGACGATTTTTCTATTGATACAGATGCCCTCACTAAAATAGTGAATTTTGTTATTGATGGAGGCGTAACATATTTAGTAGTTTTAGGAACAACAGCAGAACCTGCCACACTGAGTGCAGTAGAAAAAGAATTAGTTATTGACACGGTAAAAAAAGCAAATGCAGGAAGATTACCTTTAGTTTTGGGTGTTGGAGGGAATAATACGGCTGAGGTTGTTGAAGAACTTAAAACTAGAGATTTTACAGGTTTTTCTGCCATTTTATCAGTATCACCATACTATAACAAACCAACACAAGAGGGGATTTATCAACATTTTAAGGCTATTGCAACCGCAACAACATTACCTATTTTATTGTATAATGTACCGAGTAGAACAGGTACAAATATGTTGCCCACAACTGTTTTTAAATTAGCAACTGAATTTAAAAATATTATTGGAATCAAAGAGGCTGCTGGAGATATGATACAAGCCATGAAATTAATTAAAGACAAACCAAAAGATTTTCTTGTAATTTCTGGCGATGACATGATAACGCTTCCAATGGTTTTAGCTGGTGCTTCAGGAGTTATTTCTGTTATTGGATTAGGTTTTCCAAAACAGTTTTCACAGATGATTAAATTAGGATTACAAAGAAAAAGTGATGAAGCTTATGTACTTCATTACCAAATGATGGATGTTATTGACATGATTTTTGAACAAGGAAATCCAGCGGGAATTAAAGAAATTTATAAAATTTTGGGGCTTTCAAAAAATATAGTTAGATTACCATTAGCTCCTGTTTCTAACGATTTGTCTGAACGTATTTTTAATTATATTAAAGAGAGTCAATAAAAAATATTTTTAAAGTCGATAATTAATCATTAATTTTGTCAATTGTTTTTAAAGAATCGAAATTCATTTAAAGCAATATAAATAACTATAAATGAACAAAATACTAACTATATTTTTTGTTGTCATTACTTTTACTTCTTGTAGTGAGTATCAAAAAGCAATGAAATCTGATGATTTAGATTTAAAAAAAGCAACGGCAACATCATTATATGAAAATCAAAAATACACTAAAGCCATTTCTTTGTTTGAACAAATAAGTCCATCTTTAAAAGGAAAGCCAGATTCAGAACAGTATTTTTATATGCTTTCAAAGTCCTATTATGAAACAGAACAGTATTACCTGGCTGGTTTTTCATTAGAAAAATTTGTTTCAGATTATCCCAAAAGTGAAAAAAAGGAAGAAGCGGCTTTTTTATCGGCCCAATGTTTTTTTAAACTTTCACCAGTTTACAGTTTGGATCAAGCAGATACTTACAAGGCTTTAGACAAATTACAAGCCTTTATTGACACATATCCAAATTCAGAATACATGCCAATGGCTAATAATCTTGTAAAAGAATTAACCGACAAAATAGAATTTAAAGCTTTTGAAGTTGCAAAACAATACAATCTTACTGCAGAACATTACAGAGACTTTAATGCACCGATTAAAGTTTTTGATATCTTTTTAGCAGATTATCCTGGAACAAAATATAAAGAAGATGCCTTATATTATAAATTTGATACACACTATAAATTTGCTTTAAACAGTGTGGAGTCAAAAAAGCAAGAGCGATTAAAAAATGCCAAAGCAGCTTATGAAACCCTACTAAAATTTAATAGTGATACCAAATACAAAAAAATAGCAGACAAGCAAATAGCCATAATAGAAAAAGAACTAACATTATACTCAAACAATTAAAATGGATTTAAAAAAAACAACTGCCCCAGTAAACACAATTACTTATAACAAGAGTGATATTGAAGCACCCACGGGAAATGTATATGAAGCTATTACCATTATTTCTAAAAGAGCAAATCAAATTAATGCCGATATTAAAAAAGAACTAATTGAAAAATTAGAAGAGTTTGCAACTTATAATGACAGCTTAGAGGAAATTTTTGAAAACAAAGAGCAAATTGAGGTTTCTAAATTTTATGAAAAACTTCCAAAAGCACATGCACTAGCCGTTCAAGAATGGTTAGAAAATAAAATTTATTATAGAGATTCAAAAAAATAAAAATATGTCTGTTTTAAGCGGTAAAAAAATTTTACTGGGTGTTTCTGGTGGAATTGCGGCTTATAAAACAGCTTCGTTAGTAAGACTTTTTATAAAAGCAGGTGCTCAAGTACAAGTTGTTATGACGCCTGCTTCTAAAGATTTTGTTACCCCTCTTACGCTTTCAACTTTATCTAAAAATCCAGTTTATTCTAATTTCTATAATTCCGAAGACGATAACGGACAATGGAATAATCATGTAGAACTGGGTTTGTGGGCAGACTTAATGCTTATTGCTCCCGCAACAGCAAACACTTTGTCAAAAATGGCAAATGGGGTTTGTGATAATTTATTAATTGCGTGCTACTTATCTGCAAAATGTCCTGTGTATTTTGCTCCAGCAATGGATTTAGATATGTATCAACATTCTTCTACTAAAGCAAGTTTTGCAATTTTAAAAGAAAATAAAAATATTATTATTCCCGCAGAAACCGGAGAATTAGCGAGTGGTTTGTCTGGGGAAGGAAGAATGGCAGAACCTGAAAACATTATTTCTTTTATAGAAAATGATATTGAAAGTAAACTTCCACTCAAAGGAATTAAAATAATGATTACTGCGGGGCCAACGTATGAAGCCATAGACCCTGTTCGATTTATAGGAAATCACTCCTCCGGTAAAATGGGTCATGAAATTGCCATTAGTGCCGCACAACTTGGAGCTGAAGTAATTTTAATTTCAGGACCTTCACAATTAAAAACACAGCATCATCTAATAGATTTGATAGAAGTTACATCAGCTCAGGATATGTTTGAGGCATGTGATAAAAATTTTAGAAAGGTGAACGTTTTTATTGCTGCCGCTGCCGTTGCGGATTATCGTCCAAAAAATGTAGCGTCGCAAAAAATAAAAAAGTCCACATCCACGTTATCCATAGAATTAGAAAAAACAATTGATATATTAGAAACCTTAGGAAATCAAAAAGAAAATCAATTTATTATTGGTTTTGCATTAGAAACTGAAGATGAAATTGAAAATGCTAAATTGAAAATCATAAAGAAAAACTTAGACTTAATTGTTTTAAATTCTTTAAACGATGAGGGAGCTGGTTTTGGAAGCCCCACAAATAAAGTTACTTTTATTAATAAAGATTTTTTAATTGAATCTAAATCATTAAAATTAAAAGAAGAGGTGGCAAAAGATATTTTAGAAAAAGTAGTTTTGCATTTAAAAAAATAGAAAATGAAGAAATTTAGTATTTATTGTGTCTTTGTATTGCTGATATTTCAAATTCATGCACAAGAGTTAAAATGCACTGTATCAATTAACTATGACAGGGTAACCAACGTGAACACGCAAATTTTTAAAACACTTCAAACTCAAATGACCGAGTTTTTAAACAATACTAAGTTTACAACAGATGTATATGAAAAAAACGAAAAGATTGAATGTGCTTTTTTTTTAAATATTTCTTCTTTTGATTCAAACAACTTTGGAGCCACATTGCAAATACAATCATCTAGACCCGTTTATAATTCGGGCTATGCCTCTCCAATCCTGAATCTTAACGATATTGATATTGGTTTTAGATACATAGAATTTGAAAATTTTATTTATGACCCAAATAATTTTACTTCAAATTTAATTTCAATTTTGACCTATTATGCAAATATTATCATCGGATTAGACCGAGATAGTTTTTCTGAATTAGGTGGAACAAAATACTTAGAAACAGCATTAAATATAATGAATGTAGCACAGTCAAGTGGATATTCTGGTTGGGATCAAAATGATTCAAAAAACAACAACCGTTATTTTATCATTTCAGATATACTCTCAAGCACTTTTACACCTTATAGAAAGGCACTTTATGAATATCATTTAAAAGGATTAGACCTTATGTCCGAAAATCAGTTAGTTGCTAAAGAAAAAATTTTAGATGCTATAAAAACCGTTTCATTAATAAATAAAGTGCGTCCTAATGCCTTACTCACTAGAATATTTTTTGATGCAAAATCTGACGAAATTGTTGGCATTTATACGGGTGGTCCACAAACCATAAATACAGAGCTAATTACTATTTTAAATAAAATTTCTCCGTTGAATTCTAGTAAATGGAATAAAATTAAATAAGTATTTTATAATACTATTCTTTTTGTATATTTTTGAGTTTTATTTAAAATTTCATGCTTCAAACTTTACATATAAAAAATTATGCTCTCATTGAATCATTAGAAATTGATTTCTCTTCAAATTTTTCTATTATAACAGGTGAAACTGGTGCGGGTAAGTCTATTTTGTTGGGTGCTCTTGGTTTAATTTTAGGCAATAGAGCCGATCTTTCTACTTTAAAAGATAAGAATCAAAAATGTGTTATAGAAGCCCAGTTTTCTATTTCAACATATAATTTGAACTCGTTATTTGAAACTTTAAATTTAGATTATGAGCCACAAACTATTATAAGACGAGAAATTTTACCCACCGGAAAATCAAGGGCATTTGTTAATGATAGTCCTGTAAATTTGACCGAATTACAAGAATTAGGTAATTACTTAATTGATATTCATTCTCAATTTCAAACAAGAAACATCATAAATGAAGAGTATCAGATTGAAGTTTTAGATACAGTAGCAAAAAATCAGAATTTAATTTTAGATTATCAAGCTGCGTTAAAAAAATATAAAAATTTATTAGTCGATTTAAAAAAAATTAAATCAGAAAAAGAAGTACTAAGCAAAGAGCAAGACTATAATTTATTTTTGTTTGAAGAGTTAGAAAAAGCAAATTTGATTTCTGGTGCACAAGAAGAATTAGAAGAAGAATTAGAAAAGTTAAATAATGTTGAGTTTTTAAAAGAAAACATCAGTAAAATTATAGCCCTCTCAACTCATGAAGAAGCTGGACTGCTTTCTAACTTAAAAGAAGTAAAATTGAGTTTGCAAAAAATAGCATCAATATCAAAAGATTTTAATGATTTATTTGAAAGATTAACTGTTGCGTCTATTGAAATTGAAGATATTGTGGCAGAAAATGAAACTCTTGCAGAAAAGTTAATAGACGATCCAGATAGAATAATTTTTGTAAATCAAAAGTTGCAACTCATTTATGATTTACAAAAAAAGCACTTCGTTCAATCAATTGACGAATTGTTATTGATTAAAGAAAATTTAGAACAAAAAGTAGTTAAATTTGACGAAATAGATGCCCTAATTTCAAGATTAGAAACTCAAGTTAGTCAATCAAAACAAGTGTTAGATGATTTATGTTTATTAATCAACCAATCTAGGCAAAAAGCAGCAACACATTTAGTAAGTCATGTTATAAATATTATTTCAGAGTTAGGAATGCCCAATGCCCAACTTTCATTTGAATTTAAAACTTGTGAAACCTATACAAAAAACGGAAATGATTCCATAAGTTTATTATTTTCTGCCAATAAGGGTTCACAAATAGAACCCATAAAAAAAGTGGCTTCAGGAGGAGAATTATCTCGTATTATGCTCGCTATAAAATGCGTATTAACTGAGTATTCTAAATTACCTACAATTTTATTTGACGAAATTGACACAGGAGTTTCTGGCGAA
>DAINSR010000094.1:0-8037 GCA_036741255.1 Flavobacterium sp. | reverse complement strand
TTTGAAGTAGTTTTAGTTTGTAATAGATTTCTAATGCGTATTTTGGGTTAAAAGAACAAAATTAAATAATGATATCGGCATTAATAACTAGTTTGCTTTAACAAAAACTAACAAGACAATAGTCCTATAACTTATCTTAACAAAATGGTATAAAGACCGATAATAATCACAATTGACACACATGAAAAATATTCTTATAACATCGGCAGGACAAAGAGTATCACTTGTAAGAGCATTTCAAAATGAATTAAAAACTCAATTCCCACACGCTAAAGTATATACAGTAGATTTGAACCCAAGTTTATCTCCAGCTTGTCAAATATCAGATGGCTATAAAAAAGTACTCAAAGTTACAGATTCAGAGTATATTAATGAATTATTGAGTATTTGTAAGCAATGGGACATAAAATTAATAATTCCTACAATTGATACAGAGCTTACTATCCTAGCAAATAATGAATCTATTTTTTTAGAACATCAAATAACTATCGTTTTGTCAAAACTTTTTTTTGTAGAAAAATGCCGAGACAAACGAAAAATAAATGTTTTTTTTGAAGAGAATAATATTGATATTCCCAGAGAAATAAATAAATCAAACCCCACCTTTCCATTATTTATTAAACCTTACGATGGTAGTTTAAGTAAAGATATTTTTTTAATAAATGAAAAATCTGAATTGACAAAGTATCATTTAGAAAATCCAAAATTCATGTTTATGGAGTATATAAACCCCGCTGAATATGATGAATTTACAGTTGATACATATTACAATAAAAGTGGCAATTTGAAATGTGCCGTGCCTAGAAAACGAATATTTGTTAGATCAGGAGAAATTAACAAAGGAGTTACTAATAGAAATGAGATTGTAGATTATGTAAAAAATAATCTCTCATTTATTGAGGGTGCTAGGGGGTGTCTCACAATTCAGTTTTTTTTTAGTCAAAAGATGCAAAGAATTGTAGGGATAGAAATAAATCCAAGATTTGGGGGTGGTTATCCTTTGAGTTATCTTGCTGGTGCAAATTTTCCTAAATGGATTATTCAAGAGTATATTCTTAATCAAGAAATACCCTACTTTGATGCATGGGAAGACAAATTATTGATGCTACGATATGACCACGAAATTTTAGTGCATAATTATGAATACTAACTATTTTATTTTTGATCTAGATGATACTTTAGTCTATGAAATTGAGTATTTGAAGTCAGCATATTTAGAAATTGCATTAAAGTTAAAGGATAAATCATTGTTTAATCAAATGATGAGTTGGTATAAATGCGGTGAGGATGTTTTTCAGTTGTTAGAAGAAAGGTTTTCAATAAATAAAAACGAACTTTTAAACATGTATAGAAACCATTATCCTAAATTAATTTTAAATGAAAATACTTTTGATATTCTAAAGAAAATAAAAGAAAGTGGGAATTTTTTAGGATTAATTTCTGATGGTCGTTCAGTTACTCAAAGAAATAAGCTTAAAGCATTAAACATAGAAATGATGTTTGATAAAATAGTAATTTCTGAAGAGTTTGGCTCCACAAAACCAGATTTAAGGAATTATGAAATTTTCTTGAAAAACGATGTTCTTAACTATTTCTACATTGCAGATAATGTTGACAAAGATTTTATAACACCGAATAATCTAGGTTGGAAAACAGTTTGCCTTATTGATAAAGGATATAACATTCACAAACAAAAGTTTACTTTGCCAAAACAATATTTACCCCAATATAAAATTAAAGATTTATTAGAGTTAAATAATTTTATTAATAATTGATGAAGCGTTCCTTTGATGTCATTTTAGCATTAATTGCTATACTTTTATTGGGCTTGCTTATGGTGATAGTCTTTATTGTTGCATCAATAGACACTAAATCATTTGGTTTATTTATTCAAAAACGCATCGGTCAGTATGGTAAACCGTTCAATATTTTTAAAATAAAAACAATGAATGATGCTACTAAAAAGATTTCTTTCTATGGAAACTTTTTAAGAAAATCTAAATTAGATGAACTTCCCCAACTTTTTAACATTTTAACAGGGCAGATGAGTTTTGTGGGGCCTAGACCTGATATTGCTGGGTATTATGATCTTTTAGAAGGCGAAAACAAAAAAATTTTAGAATTAAAACCAGGACTCACTTCAGAAGCATCTATAAAATATGCTAACGAAGAGGAGTTGCTTAATATGCAACCAAACCCATTAAAATATAATGACGAAGTAATTTTTCCTGATAAAGTAAAAATGAATTTAGAATACTATTATAAGCAAACTTTTTATGGTGATCTTAAAATTTTATTTAAAACTATTTTTAGATGACTATTTTCTTGTAACCATTTTAAAATACTAGCTTTAAATGTCATCTTAATGGTGAATTTTTGGTTAAATTTTTCAAATAAAATACTGCAGCTCTAAAAGTATGGCAATCAGTTCTAAGAGCTTTCTGTTCATAGTAGATTATTTTTTATTGGTGCTCATTGGCATATTTTTCTATTGAATTTTTAGCTTTCATTACAAATTCTATTGCGTAATTTGAGATAAAATGATTTAGTATATATCACAAACAAAAAAAAATATTAAATTTGCAAATACTTGTCAAAATTATCTTTACACAATGATTCCAGAAAAAATATGGTTATCATCGCCTCACATGGGTGGCACTGAACAAAAATATGTGCAGGAGGCTTTTGATGCTAACTGGGTTGCACCATTGGGTCCAAATGTTGCGGGACTAGAACACGATTTAGAATCATATTTAAATGCCCCCGTCTATGTGGCAGCTTTAAGCTCTGGTACTGCGGCACTTCATCTTGGTTTAGTACTGTTAGGAGTAGAAGCAGGTGATGAGGTAATTTGTCAAAGCATGACCTTTTCTGCATCTGCAAATCCCATTTTGTATTTAGGGGCAACACCTGTTTTTATTGATAGTGAGCCTGAAACTTGGAACTTGTGTCCTGTGGCACTAGAGGAAGCTATTTTAGATAGAATTGCAAAAGGTAAAAAGCCAAAGGCTATTATTGGTGTTCATTTATATGGTATGCCTTTTCAGGTAGATGCTATAATTTCTATTTCACAAAAATATGATATCCCTATTTTAGAAGATAGTGCAGAGGCACTGGGGAGTACTTACAAAGGGAAAAATTGTGGTACATTTAGTAAATTAGCAGCCTTGTCATTTAACGGAAACAAAATAATAACCACATCTGGTGGCGGAGCTTTAGTGTGTAAAACATTAGAAGAAAAAAATAAAGCTGTTTTTTTTGCAACACAATCTAGAGACAATGCCCCTCACTACCAACATTCAGAAATTGGATATAATTATAGAATGAGCAACATTTGTGCAGGAATAGGCAGAGGACAAATGGAGGTTCTTGAAACCCGAGTATCTCAAAGACGGGCTATGAACTTGTTTTATCAAGACATTTTTAATAATTATCAAGACATCAAGCTTTTTAAAGAACCTAATTCAGATTTTTTTTCAAATCACTGGCTTAGTGCTATACTTTTAACCTCTTATGAAAAAAGAGAGGCTCTACGATTAGCACTTGAAAATGAAAATATTGAATCCAGACCTTTATGGAAACCCATGCATTTACAACCATTATTTGAATCTTATCCGTATTACGGAAATAATGTAGCTGAATCATTATTTGAAAATGGATTGTGCTTACCCTCAGGGTCTAATTTAAAACCTGCAGATTTAGTACGAATAAAAAACACTATTGATACCTTTATGTTACAAGAATCAACCATTAAATAAAGCAAAGTTTGAAGAACTATTTTACAGACATACTGATAAATAAGGTATTAAAACCAAAAACGGGTAATTTAGCCTATTTGCCTCGTTGGATAATTTTAATAATAGATATTTTTATTATTGCTGTTGCTAATATGCTTACTTATTTGCTTGTTTTAAAGTTAACTTTTTATTCTAATAACTTTTTACCAGAATCGCTAGTATATCTTTTAATATTTTTAGTTAATATTTTTTTCTTTATTGTTTTCAAGACTTATTCTGGAATCGTTAGACACTCTAGTTTTATTGATGCCGTAAGATTATTTTTAGCCACATTTTCTTCCTTTGCAGTTTTGTTTTTTATAAACATTTGCAGTTTTTTATTTTTAAAGCATAAAATATTTTTAGTTCCCACTCTAATTATTAGTTTTATATTATCGTTTTCATTTCTTTTTTTCTTCCGAATTTTTGTTAAGTTTTTTTTTGAAAACTTCATCAACTCATCTGATTTAAAAGTTTTACCAAAAGCAGTAGTATATGGTACAGACGCTAATGCTATTGCAGTAGCAAATGCTATAAAAATTGAAAGTCCACCACGTTTTAGAGTAGTTGCTTTTTTGGATAAGTCAAAAAGTAATAAATCAAAAAGTATATTGGGTTTGCCCATTATTTATAATAGTAAAAAAGCTTCAGTTTTGTTAAGAAGCTATAAAGCTAATACTTTAATTATTGCAGAAAAATCATTAACTAAAGAGGAGAAACTTTCCTTAATTGATGATTGTTTAGAATATAATATAAAAGTTTTTACCATACCCATCATTACCAATTGGGAAAATGAAAAAGAGATTTCTAAACAAATAAAAAGTTTTCAAATAGAAGACTTATTACAACGAAAACCTATTGTTCTAGACAACAAACTAGTATCAAGCCAGCTAACAGGAAAAACTGTTCTCATTACAGGTGCCGCTGGTTCAATAGGTAGTGAAATTGTATGGCAGGTATTAGAATTTTTGCCTAAAAGAGTAATTATGATAGATCAGGCAGAAACACCCTTACACCATTTGTCTCTTGAAATAAGTAAGGCAAACAAAAAAGTAAAGGTTTTGGCACTTATTTCTGACATAAGAAACAAAAAAAGTCTCGAAGAAATATTTAAAAAATACCAGCCCCAAATTGTTTTTCATGCTGCAGCTTACAAGCATGTGCCTCTTATGGAAGAAAATCCCACTCAGGCAATTTTTACCAATGTATTAGGAACTAAAAATGTAGCAGATTTAGCTGTGTTGTATCAAGCTAAAAAATTTGTTATGGTTTCTACTGATAAAGCTGTAAATCCAAGCAATGTAATGGGAGCCAGCAAACGTATTGCAGAAAAATATGTTCAATCCCTGCACTATCATGGGAAAAATGAACAAACCCATAATACAAAATTTATAACTACTCGATTTGGAAATGTATTGGGTTCTAACGGTTCTGTTGTACCGTTATTTAAAAGTCAAATTCAAAACGGTGGACCTATAACCATTACGCATCCTGATATTATTCGATATTTTATGACAATTCCAGAGGCGTGTCAGTTAGTTTTAGAAGCTGGAGGCATGGGTAATGGCGGCGAAATTTATATTTTTGATATGGGAAAACCTGTTAAAATTATTGACTTGGCCCGAAAAATGATTAAGCTAGCAGGATATGAACCTGACAAAGAAATTGAAATAAAAATTGTAGGTTTGCGTCCTGGTGAAAAATTATATGAAGAATTGTTGAATGACACCTCTAAAACACTACCCACGCATCATGAAAAAATAATGATAGCTCAAGAAGAAGTACTCGATTATAATCATACGATTAGTGCCATAAATCAACTCATTTTGTTGTCTAATAATTGTAGTGATGAATTACAAATTGTGCAACAAATGAAACTAATAGTTCCAGAATATAAAAGTTTAAACTCCGCTTTTGAAGTTTTAGATTTATAAAATGGAATTTAATTACATTTACAAACAAAATATGAAAAAAGTTACATTTTTATTTTTTATTTTAATTTTGAGTTTATCATTTAATTCTTGTGTTACTAATAAACGATATAATTTATTACAAGGTGCAACAACCGAAAAAAATTCTAATCCCCCTCAATATGAAGTTACCTTGCAACCCGATGACGAATTAATGATAATCATTTCAAGCTTTAATCCAGAGTTAGCAGCACCTTATAATTTGTCGGTAGGGGGTGTAGGAGGTGGGGCTACCTATTTAATAGATCAAAATGGTTATATAGTTTTACCTAATTTAGGGAGTATTAAGGCCGCAGGAAAAACTAGAAATCAATTAATTGAGGCAATTAAAGAAGCATTAAAAGGAAAGTTAGAAAATCCTACTATTTACGTAAAATTGATGAATTTTAGAGTTTTAGTGTATGGTGAGGTTGCTGCAACAGGCATGCAAACAGTTAAAAGTGAACGATATACTATTTTAGAGGCTTTAACAAATGCAGGAATCACTTATTTTGGTAAAAGAAAAAAGGTATTGATTATTAGAGAAAATAATGGAACAAGAACTTTTGAAACAGTAGATGTTACAAAAGCCGATTTAATTAACTCACCCTATTTTTATTTGGCACAAAATGATGTAATTTATGTAGAACCTAATTTTGTGAAGCTAAACTCTACTGTAATTACCCCTACAGTTGGTTTTTTTCTGTCTGGAATTTCAGTTGGCTTAACTATTTTATTATTAACAAGACAATAACATGCAACAAGAATATATCAAAAACACTGCAACTCCAGAAGATTCTCTAAATATAAAAGAAGAAGCACTCAAATATATCATTCATTGGAAATGGTTTGTTTTAAGTATACTGTTTTTTTTTACAATAGCTTACGTTTTTTTACGCTATGCCACCCCCATTTATCAATCAAAAGCCACTATTTTATTAAAAGATGAAGGAAATAATAGTATAGCAAATCAATTTTCTGGTCTTTCTAGTGTGGGGTTGCTTAGTGGTTCTAACAGTAATGTTGATAATGAAATAGAAACTATTAAATCAAGAAATTTAATTGAACAAGCAGTTAAACGGTTGAGTTTAAATATTAAATACTACATAAATGGTAATGTAAAAGATGGTGAAATATACGATAATCTGCCTTTTGTAGCTTTTTTCTCTGATTATCAAGAAGACTTTGACAATTTAAACATTTCTTATTTTGTTAAGAAATCTAAATCAGGCAGTTTTTCTTTATTTGATAGTAATGATACACTCTTAGGAACTTTTAAATATGGACAAACAATTTCCTTAGAAAATTATAAGTTGGTTCTTATTAGAAATAGCGAAGATTTATGGGACACAGACTCATCTGTTGAAATTAAAATCGTTCCAGTTTCTGGTGAGGTTGATTATTTTTCATCACAATTATTGGTAACACCTATTAATCGAAATACAAGTACCGTAGAACTTTCTATAACAGATCCATCAAAGAAAAAGGCACGGGATTTTTTAAATACTTTAGTAGAAGTTTACAATGAAGATGCCATTAAAGACAATAACTTTATCTCAAAGAGTACTTCAGATTTCATAGACCAAAGACTGGTTTTGCTCACTCAAGAATTAGATAATGTAGAAACAGAGGAGGAAACCTTTAAAACAAGAAACAAAATTGTAGCAGTAGGTGTTCAGAGTGGTATGGATTTTTCAGATGATGAAAAGGAACTTGTAGCCAATGAACTTAAAATTAAGATACTAAAATTATTAAGTGACAATATAGGCAGAAATGATAAAGGTTTGTTACCTGTTGATGATCTTGTTTCAGAATCTGGAGCAGGGTCTCCAATAAATCAGTACAATCAATTAATTTTAAAACGCAATAATTATTTAGATGTTGGTGCTGGTCCTCAAAATCCTAAAGTTTTAGAAATAAATAATCAATTACAAGAATTGATGCCTAGCATAAAAGAAAGTTTAGCTAGTTATAAACGCACTCTTGAAATTAAAAATAATGAGTTAAAGAGACAAATAGGAATTATTGAAAGTAAAATTGCAAGAGTGCCAGGTCAAGAAAAGGAGTATAGAGGTATTGCCAGACAGCAAGGAATAAAAGAAGCCTTATATTTGTTATTGTTGCAAAAACGTGAAGAAATGGCAATAGCACTTGCAATTAAACCATTAAGTGCTAAAATAATTGATGAGGCTATTACGTCTCCACAACCAGTATCTCCTAACAGGCAGTTCGCCTATCTTGGGGCTCTTGCACTTGGTCTTATACTCCCTTTCGGAACAATTTTCTTAATTAATTTCATAGATACCAAAATT
>DAINSR010000093.1:6191-8205 GCA_036741255.1 Flavobacterium sp. | reverse complement strand
GGAGTACCATTTTGTATCATTCCTGTTGCATTTGTAAAATATCGAGCCATTTCAATTCCTTTCCACATAGCATGACCTTCAGGATTTTGAGCATCTGTCCAGCCCCCATCGTATGCAGACCATGACGCTAAATCTATTCTAGTATGCGGAATTACATTTTCTAAAACAGAAGGTACACCACCATCCATCATGGTAGTTCGTTGCCCGCTACTATTTACATACCAAACCTTATTAAATTCAATGCCGTGCATTACTTTTGCGGTGGCACTTGGAAACTCATTTCTAGCCCTTTCAGTGCCTCGTTGCTGTGCTCTAAACATTCTTGACATTCCTTCAATATCCCATTCTACATTATCAGGAATTAAAGAGGCATCATTTTCCCATAAAACTCCCTGACCTCTTAGCATCCAGTCGCCCTCCCAGTTTTGATAAACAAAGGTTTTGTTTGTATTGCCATAGTTTAACAATATATGACGTGTTAAATCATAAAACTGTTGTTCCATGCTTAAATAACTTTCGTGTTTAAAATCTGGTCCTTGTTTATAATCACCTCTATTTCGGGTATTTGTCCAAAAGGTGTGTGTTTTAATGTGAGTTCTTTTAAATAATGAATCAATATATTGATTTTGAGCCACTTCTGCCATTGTTTGATAGGCTGGCCAAGTATGATTAAACGGATATGCTTCTTCCATTTTTCCATTGAGAGGTGAAATGGTTGTTTTTATTGATGTGGGGCCAAAGCTTTTATAAAAATCTAAACCCTCTAACATAAATGGTTTTGTGGTAAAATTATACCATCCTGCAATGTGTGTGGCTCCAAAAACGTCTTTTATTTGAGGAACTTTTGCTCCTAAATTAGGGTCAAACTGATTTATTCTATCTGTGATAGATGCCGTTGATGGCATGGTTAAAGAATAATGATTTCGCAATTCTCCGCTGTTTGTAAATGTAAAATTTGGGTTTGATGTGGTCAAATTACTAAAATTGATATTTTTCCATAACCTGAATAATCCGCCATTTTCAATAATTAGTGAAAAACCACCTGCTTCAGTTTTTCTATTTAAAGCACCTTCATTAATTTTTCTAGTAAAAAGACTTCCTTGATTAGCTATAATGATTGAAGAATTTTGCCCCACATTAGTGTTTCTTGTATGGTTAAATTTCCTCTTGTGTTACTAGGGCTAAATTGATACGTACTCCCCGAAATACCTAGAGTGCCTTTTACTCTAACATAGGCATATTTTGTAATGGTTACATTGACAAGATTTGTAGATCTTATTACAAAATTTTCATTGATATACATATTGTACAAATCAATCACCAAATTTCTGTTTGCCACGCTGCTAGATATACTTAGTGTTCGTGGATTAAAAAATCCTGATCCAGATATGTAGGTAGTATCTGTTGATAAATTTAAGAAAATTCTACTGTTAAAAGAATATAATGATCCATCGCCGGTGGCACCAGGTTGAACTCTACCCGCAGAAAAAGTTCCGTTACATAAAATGCTTCCGTTAATTCTTAAATCTTTTTCAAAACCAGCTGTATTGTGCCCCATGCGTAGTATAGCCGATTGATTTATTCGTAAATTTCTACATAAATCTACTGCAACACCAGACGAACTTCCTTGAATATCAATGTAAACCGTATGATTATTACTAATAACAACATCTGTAGCAGCAGCAGGAACTGTACCAGAACTCCATATTGCAGGATTACTCCAATTTCCACTAGCTATGGTAAACACGGCAGTTGAAAAATCAATATTTTGATTACTAACTAATGGTAATTGAGCAAAAGAATTACATATCATCAAAAACAGGAATGATAGAAATGTAATGTGCTTGTCTTTTTTTAGCCGTTTCATCTGATTATTTTTATTTTTTTTATTGTATCCTAAAGCTTTCGGAAAAAATGTTTATCATTATAAAGTCTATAACAACAACGCATGGCATGAGTACTTCATAGTATTTGATTGTAGTTTTTGATAATAACAAAACATTTAATTTCCAAC
>DAINSR010000093.1:0-6181 GCA_036741255.1 Flavobacterium sp. | reverse complement strand
GAATTACGGTTGGTTTTAATTCATTACTAACTTTTTCTAACACATTTAAAGCCTCTTTTTTAAATTCGTCATGGTTTGGATACATTTTGTTATCATTTTTATAGGCTTTCAGATAATCGTTTAGTTGCATATAATAATTTTGATGCAAATAGTAAAGAGGTCTTTTTATACCTTTTTCATTTATTAAAGACATATTTTTAGATTTTCCGTCTTTTTCATATTCATTATTATAAAGTTGCCAATGAAGTGCAAAAGGCAAATCTTCTTCTAACGAAATTTGCATAACATCTACAATATTTTCAAATTGCTTTAAATGTGTTTCAGGCTTGTCATCAAAGGCATGACCGCCATACTCCCCTATAAATACTCTTCTTTTAAAAGGCAATCCATTTTTAGGTTTCAATTGACTTTCAATATAGTTTAAAGCCTTTGTTAAAGATTCTTTAGTAGCTTGATAATCTTTTTTCTTACTTGACTCATAGCTAGAATAAGAAACAAAATCTACATCAACGTTTGGTAAAATATCCCTCGTAATACAAGGTTTTCCATCCATTCCTTTTAATGCTAAATTAACCTCAATGTAATAGTAAATAAAAACATTTTTAGATTTTGATTTCTTTTTAGCATCTTCAATGGCACGTTGTCTTATTTGAAACCACTTAGTCATATTTGCAATTTCAGTAGCAGACGGGACATAGTTTTTTTGATAATTTGGGTGCAATAACCAGTCGCCCTCCCAGTTTCCTATAAAAAATGTTTTACCAGAATTGTTGTGATTTTTTAACAGATAAGAGGCAAAATTAAACATCTCATCATATAATCTTTTTTCTTGATTTCTATTAATACCCTCTTTCCACTTAATTCCTGTTGCGGTGTGAACCCAGAAAAAAAAGTATTTAAAATCCATCTTGAAAATCTCGTCATAATCAGGCACAAGCTTAATAACATCCATCATATTGTTGGCATCTTTTTCTGTAAAACCATAATCTTTCAACACCCTTTCAGAAATAGAAGTTTTAAAAATATTAGAGCCTAATAGTCTTGTTTCTTTTGCTTGTTCAATTAATTTTGAGTCATTTGAAAATTGGTATTTTGGTGGAAAACTATTTATCCCTAACACAAAATTATAATCTTCTAAAGGCATATTAGAGTTGCTAGCTGTATTTTGTGCAACAGCAACTGAAACAAAAAATAAAAACGGTAACAACAGTAGATTTTTCATGATAACAAGATTAAGGGTTTAAACTTTTAAATGTAAGGGCATTTTTTCTAAATACGTCAAATGAGGGTAACTGATTGTTTTCGTCTAAATATTTTTGTAAAAACACTTTTGACTCTTTATAAAAATTGTGGTGCGTGTGCCAAATGGGCTGTTTTACTCCTTTATCTGTAATTAACCAATAGCCAACCTGCTCTCCTGTTCCTTCTTTAATTTCATTGTTATACATTTCCCAGTATAGCACAAACGGTGTTCCCCATTCTAAAGAAGCTTTAATAGTCCAAATGGAGCGTAAATTTTGCATTTCATCTGAATGCCCCATACTAGGGCTGCCATACTCACCAATCCAAACTCTTTTTCCTGGTGGTAATCCCGCTTTTGGTTTTAAATTAGATTCTATATAATTCAAACATTTAGTAAGATTTATTTTAATATCTTCTTCTGTTTTATATGGATTTGTGGCATCATACGAAGAATAAGAAACATAATCAGGATTAGTAGCTTTTACAACACTGTTAGTAACTACAACCGCATTAGGCTCATTTAATGCTTTTGCCACTAAATTAACTTCTATGTAATTATAAATTTGAACATTGCTGTGCTGAAAATCTCTTTTGGCATCATCAATAGCTTTTTGGCGGGTTTTTGCCCATTTTATCATGCCTTCAACAGTTCTAGGGTTTGCGGGTTTTGTTCTATCATAATCAGAACGCAAATGCCAGTCGCCCTCCCAGTTTCCAAGATAAAAAACTTTACCAGTGTTATTATAGGTTTTTAATAAATGAGTAGCAAAGTCATAAATTTCTCTGTATAATGCTTTTTCATACTTTTTAGGGTATCCATTTATAAACTTGATTTGGGCAGTATCATCTTTTTTTCCAGGTGGTTCTGGTGTATATTGTGAAAAACCATACGTCCAAATGTGATAGTATTTAAAATCCATATCTAAAACTGCTTTCATGGAAGGCTCTAGTGTGGCTAGCTTTGTGAGGGAGTTAATTTTATCATTTTTAGGCAGACCATAATTTTCAGAAAAATATCTAGGATGCATTGAAAATTTAAGCAAATTAGACCCCATATTTTTAATTTCCTTAGCTGTTTCTACCAGCATGGATTCTTTTGTAAATTGGTACTTAGAACCCACCGTTTGTGTTCCGATGGCAAAATTGTAATTGTCTATTATATCATTGTTTGAAAAAGATTTTTTTTCATTAAAAGCACTTAATGCTAAATAAACTACAACACTTATAAAAAGAGTTGTACATACTAAAAGAAATGCATTAATTTTTTTCATTTTTATTTTATCCTATTTATTTTTAATTGAAAATATAATTTGCTTTTTTTAACTTTTTAATATTTGCCTTATAGTTCCTTTTATTTGCTTTTGTTCTTAGAATTTGATTATATAAAAAAAAGGAAGAATATTTTTTTTACTTTCTAAAAATGCACTACTAAAACGATTGAATATCAATTATGAGGAAACACATTGCAAGTTGTTAATTATACTAAAAAAAAGAGTTTAGTTATTATCCAAGTAGGTTTAAAATTTAGTCAGGTTTGAAATAAATATATAATTTTAGCCTTATTTTTTTAGTAAACATATTTTTTCATCAAATTTTTTAAGATAAGTATCTTTTTTTTAGGACAACTCTATAAATTCGTTTTATCGAGAGAAATAAAGATTTTAGAAAATACACGGCATTATTTTAAATGCAGCAAAGTGAAGCTGTTGCGATATTGAGAATTAATTTTAAAAATAATACAGCAGTGTTTTAAAAAACTATTTTGTAATAAAAAGGAAGTTTTTAAAGGTGTTATTAATGAAATTAACCCTCATCCATAAATTCTGAAGGAGTTTTTCCGTAATGTTTTTTAAATAAAGTACTAAAATATTTTGGATCTTGAAATCCAGACTCATAGGCAATTTCAGAAATTCTACTATACTTTTTATTTCGCATCAATTCTGCGGCATGATTAAGTTTAATTTTAATAATCAAATCTGAGGGCGATATTTGAATTAGCCCTTTTAATTTTCTAAACAAATTAGATCTGCTTAGTCCTAGTATATCAGCCAAATTATCAATTGTAAAATCATACTCGGTTAAATTATTTTTAATTACATCAATTACATCAGATAAAAAACCTTCATCTGGCGTGAGTTGTTTTTTTACTTCTTTGTCTTCTAATAATCTTTTTACATTATCTCTGGATTTAATAAGATTATTGATGGTAACTTTTAAAATTTCAACATTAAATGGTTTTTCCACATAAGCATCAGCACCGTTTTCTAATCCTTTAATTTTATTATCCATATCTGCTAATGCCGAAAGCATTATTACAGGAATATGACTAGTTTTAAAATTAGTTTTTAATAAATTACATAATTCTTTACCATCCATTTCTGGCATCATAACATCTGTAATAATTAAATCTGGATTTTTTGAAAGTGCAATGAGTAGCCCTTCCTTTCCGTTTGAAGCTTCTACAACAATATAATTTTTAGATAATTCGTTTGAAATTGCAGTTCGCAACTCTGTATTGTCTTCGACCAAAAGAATAAGTTTATTTTTATTTAAAATATCTTCTGCCCATTTTTTATCTGTAACTGTGGGCTGTTCTATTTCTATATTTTCATCACTAGCAAAATGTTCTGTACCCACTGGGAGAATTACTGTAAATTTTGAACCGATATTTTCTTTACTTTCTAATATAATTTTTCCGCCGTGAAGTTCAATAATTTTTTTTGATAACATAAGTCCAATTCCTGTACCTGGAATCCCTTTATTTGTAACATTTGTGCCTCTTGTAAATCTATTAAAAATAATTTCTTGTTGTTTGTCTGGCACACCAATGCCGTTGTCTATAAAATCTATGTGTAGCTGTTTATCTTTTAAATATGACTTTATTTTAATTTCGCCTCCTTCATTACTATATTTTATGGCATTTGAAATTAAGTTGTAAAAAATTCGACTCATTTTTGCTTGATCAAACCAAACAGGAATGTGTTTGAGGTCTAAAATTAAATTGAGAGATTTTTCTTGGAGAATGGGAGTAAAATTGTTACAAATTTTAGTGATGCAATCTTTTAAATCTACTTTAGTAACCGATAATTTTAGTTGTTTTCTATCAATTTTTTGAAAATCTAATAACTGCGTTACATATTCATTGAGGTTTTCTGTGTTTCTTTGAATAAGTTCTATGGATTTTTCTACATTTTCTTGATTAGAAAGTTGTTTTACTAACAATTGTATTAATGAAACGGGAGTTCTAATATCGTGTGCTACTTCTACAAAAAACATGATACGACTTTCATCAAACTTTTTTTGAATATTAGCTCTAAAAATTCTAAAAATTAGATAAACTATTAAAACAGCAATAAAAGTATAAAAAATGAATGCCCAAGCAGAACTCCAAAACGGATTTTTAACTTTTATTTTCAAACTATAATCTTTTGTTCCTTGCACTCCATCGGCATTAAAAGCCTGGACTCTCAAAGTGTAATTTCCGGGTTCTAAATTTGAATAAATTACTTTTTCATTGCTAAAACTCATTTGAAAATCTTTGTCATAACCTTCTAACTTCCATTTGAATTCATAGCGTTTTGAACCATGAAATTTTAATAATTCAAAGTTAAACGAAATGGTATTTTGCTCATAGTTAAGCACCACTTCGTCTAAAAAGTTGATGTTTTTAGAGAGGGTAATAGTGTCTGCCGCTTTGCCGTTTATTTGAAAATTTGAGATATAAATATCAGAAACAGGTTCGTCTTTAACAATATCGTCTGGATTAAAAATAACAGCACCGTTGGGACCGCCAAAAGCTAATTTTCCGTCTTTAAATTTAGTTGAAGCACCAAAACCAAATTCATCAATTAACAAACCGTCTTGCGTACTGAACTTTCTTAATAATTTCTTTTTAATATCATAGCGCCACAAACCAGAAATTGTGCCTAAATAAAGATTTTGTGAATTATCCTTTTTGATAGAAAAAACAGTCCCAATATTTTTAGTAGTTTTTTTAGAGATATCTTCTAGCGTTTCCGTACTGAGATTAAATTTATAAAATCCGTTTTTACTGCCTATCCAAATGCAATTATTTGCATAGTCTAAATTGATATTATGCACTTCATTAAAAGCATTAAAAACATCACTTTTAAGTTTTCTTTTACTGGAATTTCTAGTATTTATTTCAAAAAAACCATCGCTAGACCCCACATAATAAAGATTGTCATATCCTTCTACTAAAGTGCGAACAAGACCAAGTTTATAAGTGCTTACAATTTTATTTTCTTTGTAATGATGCAACGGACCATCTATGCCACCTATCCACAAATTATCATTAAAAACGCCAACTGTAAAAATAAACTTTAAAGGTAACTTAGGCTCTAAATTAATGGTAGATGTTGCTCCATTACTTTGATTTAAAACCAACAAACCCTCGCCATAAGTACCTAATAATAAATTGTTCTTATACTGATTGATTGCTAAAACTGCAGTGTTAAATAATTTAGGATTTGTGTTAAAATTAAACCACTTGTTGTTTGCCAATTTACTAATTCCGTTTTCTGTACCAAACCAAACAGTTCCATCTGAAGTTTCAAAAATTGAACGAATGTTGTTATTTTGAATAGAATTTGGTTCATTTTTTATATGACTAATATTAGTAAATAAATTATTTTTTTCATATACTATGTTAAAACCACCTTCTCTCACACCCAGCCAGTAAGAGTTTGTGTTATCCACATACATTTCATAAATACTATTTTGACTGATTGTATTGTCATTATTTGGATTATGACTAAAAGATTTAATTATTTCAAAATTTTCATTCAAAACAAACAAGCCTAGTCTATCAATGGCTATTAATGCGTTTTTATTAATATCAAAACTAATTTTTCTAATTGCATAAGATTTATTAGAAATATTTTTAAGCGGAATATTCTTAATTTGCTTATTATGCAAT
>DAINSR010000092.1:0-8224 GCA_036741255.1 Flavobacterium sp. | reverse complement strand
CAATCCCATTTTATAGGATTCCAATTATCATTAGCTTGAGAGCCTCCAATGTAAGCCCCTATTATCGCTCCAATGATTATAGCTGCCCAAAAAAGCTCGCCATTTGGATCTGTATATTTAAACGGATTGTTAAGAACGTAAGCATATCTATTAAAATTCTGTGTATTCGTTGGGTCTTGTACAAAATTATCAGGTTGCAAGAACCTATGCAATTGTGGGTCATAAATTCTGCCGTTCATGTTTATGAGTCCCACACTTTGTAAATGCTCATGTCCTGTGTAGCCTCGGTCTAATATTGTAAGACCGCCCAAATCATTCCCTGCTCCGTCTTGCACTTTTATTAGTAAGCCCCAGGCATCAAACAGGCGTTTTTCTACTACTGCTCCTTGTTCATTTGTTATGGCTAGTATAGACCCTTGATAATCACGGTGCAAATATAAATAATTTTGTGTTGTGCCGTCAGACT
The DNA here is from genome assembly GCA_036741255.1 of Flavobacterium sp. GTDB lineage: Bacteria > Bacteroidota > Bacteroidia > Flavobacteriales > Flavobacteriaceae > Flavobacterium. The sequence continues at coordinate 7,758 of DAINSR010000092.1, read as the reverse complement.
TTAACACTACTGGGGCAGAGTATCCATCGCCACCCAAATAAGTTACAAATTCTACTACTCCTGTTTGTAGGTTTTGTTTTATTTCCATACTGCCATCGGCACTGTAATATTTACGCAAAGGGCGTTGTAGTTTGTCGTTTTGCACACCGCCATAGAACATGACTGCACGATCATTGTTGTTGTTATAAACAAAACTTAATTTATCTATGCCTGCTTGCTCTATTTGATGAGGACTTTTAAAGGCTTTGTAGCTGATGTATTGATTTGCTTGATATTGATTTATTGTTTCGTTAGTTGCGGTTATTGAGGTGTTTTGATAGATTTTGTTTGTTTTAGCATAGTTATAAGTACCTAAGGTGTTTGTTTCTATCCTGCCATCTTCTTTGTAAGTTTGTGTAATGGTTTGTCCTGTGGCGTTTGGATATGAAGTTAGACGGTCTTGACTATCATAAGTAAAGTTTTCTTGACCATTGTTAAAAAGACTGTTTTTTCGCCAGTTTAGATTGCTTCTCAGAGGATCAAAATCATTGCTCAGTTCCATTATGCTGGCAGATTCTAATGTGTGCTTACTGTTGATTAAATAACCAAAATTATTGCTGTCATAGGTATTGTTTATAGTAATTCCATTGCCTAAAGTGGCTTTTTTGAGTTGCCCTTGTGCATTAATTTCGTCTGTTTGCCACAGTGTTTTATTTGTTTCTAAATCTATTATTTGCCACGGGCTACCATTTTTATAGCTATTTTTTATGGTTTTACTACTTGTTTTACCGTTTAAACTGGCCTGAGATGTTTCGGTATCAATTCTACCAAAGGTATCGTATGTAAATATTTTTGTGAAAATGGCACCATAATTCATGGTTTCTATGATTTTTTCTAAACGCTTTTGAGCATCATAAAAATACTCGGTTATAATGCTGTTTTTGTTGTCTAAAACATCTGTAAATACGGTTTTTGTGAGTAGCTTACTACTAGGGTCATAAGTATATATGGTGTTGCTGTTAGTATTGATTCCTTGTATGGTTTTTATTTGTGGTTTTCCCCATTCATTTAATGTAAATGTAGTGGAGCCGTTAGGGGTAGTTTCTTTTGTAATTTCGCCTAAGTCGTTGTATTCATAGGTATATTCTCCAGCTGATGGATCTGTTAGTTTTGTTTTTCTGCCCCAGCCGTCTTGCTCAATAGAAGTAATGGAGCCATTAAAGCTGGTAGTTTTTAAATTACCATCTGCAAAATAGTTGTAATTGAGTGTGCCTCCTGGAGCATCTGTCATACTCACTAAGTTACCTATGGCATCTTTTAAGGCAGTTTTACTTGTGCCTGAAGAAGTATCAGTAGTTACGGTGCTTAGTTTGTTATATTCAATAGTTATAGTTTTCCCTTTAAAATCTGTTGCGTTTACAGGTCTTTCATATAAATCAAAAGTAGTGGTATTCCATAGACTTCCGCCCATGGTTAATGTAGGGATTGTAGAACCATACGGTTGACTGTTGCTGTAATTGCGGTTATGAATATTATACTTATAATCTTTGTAAGACATATTACCCTGCAAATCTTTGACCCCTATTCTTATTTTTCTTCCCAAATCGTCAAAGAGATTTTCACTATAACTGCCGTCATCACCTATAGCTTTTACAATGGTTTGCGTGTTATTAACACGTTCATATACATACTGATTGCTTTTACCTAAATAATTAGTAGCTTTAATTTTTTTGAACCATGAGTCATAAAAATAAGAAGTGGTCAATCCATAAGGGTTTGTTTCTGATTTTAAGAGACCACTGTTATAATTGTAGTCATAAGTAGTTGTTAGCCCTTCTATATCAATGCTTTTTATTAAAAAACGTCCCGAAGCATCATATTCATAATTGGTTTTTCGGGGCGTTATTCCTGGTGCCGAAATGGTTTTTTGGGTAATATTTCCAAAAATATCATATTCATTTGTTTCAAGAACAGAAGTGGTGTTGTCTCCCCATTTTTCAATAGTTTTTAGCAAATTCATTTCTAATCCCGTGCCGTATCCATACTCCTTTCTGGTTGTTATGCTATTGCCATAACTGCTTATGGTTTCCGTTTTACGCTCTGGTCTGCCAATTAAATAAGGTGTGGATACTAAAGGTGCCTTATAAGTTATAGTAGTGTTTGTAGTTTGTTCTGCTATACCCGCATTTTTTATTTTACTAACTATATGTGTTGGGTTGTTATAACTGTCATAAGCTGTTACCGTTTGGCTGCTTGTGTTATCTAATATGCTGTAGTTGTTGGTCTGGGTATTTTGAATTTTAAATACCTTTGATGGTGACAGGCTACTTTCATAAAATGATAATGATTTACTAATTAAATTATAAGGAGGATTAGTATTAGTTTCGGTAAAACCGTTTGTGTCATAATCTGAATTAATTTGTATTTTTACATTATTACCTTTTGTTGGAGCAATTCTCGCACCTGGTAGTAATCGAATGCTTGTTTTTGCAACTAAATTTTGAGTTGTTGTAACAGGAAAATCAATTATCAGCTTGTCTTTTGTGGGTGCGTTTGGTTTAAATTGGTTAAAATCAAAGTAAAAAGCATTAAAGTCTTTATAGAGATAACTGGCCACATTTGCTCCCCGCCTGTTGGGGTCATACAAAGAAATATAACTAGTAATTTGATCTCTCACATCATACCAAAGAGAAGTTCCAGAAAACCAGTTGGTACTCATCATAGCACGAAAGCCTAAAAATCCAAGCCCCTCTAAATTAGATACTGCACCATAATAAGAAAAATGCTGTTTTTTATGCACGTCTTTACTTTGTTTCTCTAATTGTACTACCACAGGCATTGATATAGCAGATTCAATATCTGTTTGAGGATAATTTTCAATAAACGATGATGGATAGTATATGGGTGTAAAACCGTCTTCTAACATGGAATTTTGAGATAATGGTTGATAAGTAATAGATTCTACAACACCGTTGCCTGTAGTAATGGTCTTTAATAACTTTTCTTTGCTAAAATCTTTATTTGATTTAATGTAAAATATTTTGTTATTACTAATAAAGGCAATTTCCAGCAATGGATCATAGAATTTATTGTTGTTTGCCTCTACCCTTTCAGATGCCAAGTAGATAGGCAGTGTATAAAGATCGATGTCTGTACTTTGAATAGTGCTAGTGGACACGGTATTAGGATAATTTTGATTATAAGTACCATTAAAATTACCGTCTTTATTAATATAACATGTAACATAAACCCTTCCCGTAATATTATTTGTCATAATCAAATCTGATTTGCCATCTTTGTTATAATCAGAAATTATGTAATTGTACGTATTTGTACTAGTGTTTTGATTAAAACTAACCGATTCATAGTATTTTGTTTCTTTAATAAAATTGTTTCCTGTAGAACTATATTTATGCCAGTCAGAATATCCATATCCTCTTGGAATCATAAAATCTGTCTTTCCATCGCCATTATAATCCCCCAGTAAAATTGTTGTATAAGCTTCTATTGAAATGTTTGCATCTGCATAGTTTGACAATAGCTCTAATTTGTTCAAATTATTAAGAGTGTAAGATGTTACCCTGCCATTCTCAAAAACCATAAAATCTGTCTTTCCATCACCATTAACATCTGCAACATCAATCCTTGTTTTGTCAGATATATTGGCTAATAAATCCCCTGAATAAGTCAAAAAATTTGTGGTATTATCCCTTTTTAAATCTACAAAATAAGCCTTTTTAGATTGAATTATAACTTCATCTTTACAAGTATAAAGAAAATTTTTAGCCTTAAGTTCCATATCAATGGCAATAACGTCTGTGAGTCCATCGCCATTAAAATCTCCTGAAAGTATTTTTTTTGGAAAAATTTTTGTTACACTGGTTCTTGAGCAATTGAAAGATATGGTTTCAGTAGGAAAATTAACAACTCTTTCATATTGATAATATATAGTAGAAGCCACTCCAGTAGTATATACCTTAAAACTATAATTGGTATCTGTTTTCTTGGCTACTGCCCAGCCTTGTTTGTGCCACAGTTTATTGTTCCAAGTTAAACAACGAACAGGGAAGATAGTTTCAAATAAACCTACATTATGCTCATAGCCAATATTAGTATTATCCTCTGAATGGATGTCAGAATAAAACCAGTACTTTGATTTAACATCACCCCCTATTGTGGGATAAATAATAAAATCCATTTTTTCGTCTCCATAAAAATCTCCTGATACAGTTCCTGCATTGTAAGATAAAACATTTGAAAGATCTAATTTTGTTGTTATACTTGAACCTGAAAATTGTCCATTTGTAGATTCATAACTAAACACTGTAGGATTATAACTTTTAGTGCCATCACCACTTACTTCGGTGATACTTTCAAGTCGTTCATAGCCTAAAGAAGTTGCGACAGGCTTTAAGATATAATTTCTAAAACCTATACCATTTCCACTAGTTTTTATTTCTTTCAAAATAGTGTTCAATTGAATATTTTGTCCACCTATAAAAGCTTGTTCCACTCTTTTTCTGGGTATATAAACAAATTGAATTTGGTTAACTGCTGGATTAGTTCCAGTACTACCATATTTAATAAACTCAATAGTAAGATTATTATTTGCATTAATATAGTAATAAGATATACGAAGACCCTGTGGGTTTTCCCAATAGGTAATACTCCATGAAGTAATGCTACGAGAATTTGTAGTGACTCCATATTCTGCTCTAGAACCATCTGGATATTCAACTATAAATGAAGCACAACCAAAATTTGCCCCTAATGGCGAAACCCCAACAGCTTTAATTTTTATATTTGAAAAGCTTTCTGTTTCATATTCAGAACCACTAGCCCCATAAATACCCGATTTCAAAATTAAACGCTGCCCATCTAAAGCAAAGCGATCGTTTGCATCAAAATTTACTCCGCCCACTACACCATCATGAAATTTAGTTCTTGGTATTCTTGTAATAGCTGAAACACCAGAAATATTCCAGCCATAACCAGCTATTCCATTGCCTGCTTGACTGCTATACGCTAAACTTACTTTTGGTAGTACTCCATTTATTCCTGGAGGAACTGCAATTGGAATATTATAAGTAGCCGCTCCAGTAAGTGATACTGAAAGTTGTCCTTCTGTGATGCCCACTTCTGCTGAATTTCCAGTGGGCAAAACAGAAACTCTTTGCTCTATATTGTAACTACTATTCGTAATTTTTGTATCTGGTGTTGATTCAGCTAAATTGTCAACAATTGTCTCCATCTTTTCTATGGGAACTAACCCCTCAACAAGAGTGCCTCCTAAATCTTGAGCAAATGTTACTATACAAAATCCTAATAACACCACAAAAAAATATATCTTCTTCATATCTTATTTTTTTACAATTTTTATTGTTTTTTGTTCGTTTGTGTTATATTGTACTACAACTAAATAAGTACCTTGAGGATAGTCAAAAAACGAAATTTTGTAACTGCTTGTGTGTTCTAAATTTGAGTAGGTTTTTAAAACCCTCCCATTTAAGTCATGTAAATAAATTGATTTTACAAGTTTGTTTGCCACTAAATTCCATGTAAGATGTAATTCTTCTTTTACAGGATTTGGATAATAAGAAATACCGTCCATTATTGATAAATTTTGTAATTCTTCTTCCTTTGGCTTGGTTATTTCTTTTTGAGCAGCGGTTTTATAGCCCACTTTTTGACAATTAATGCAAAGTTCTCTTTTAGTTTGATTACCAGCTGCATCATAGTCAAAAGTAATTTTGTTTTGGGCTTGCATACTAATGATTTGCCCTAATAGTATTGTGAATAGATATTTTTTCATGAATGTAAATTATATTTTTTAGTGGTCTTGTCATCAGTGTGTTTTTTGACGTTAAGCGTTTAAAACACCTTTTTTATATTGTATTAAAGCAATCATGGTAATTACTTGTGCCAACATATAGCTAAGCCATTCTATTTATGCTATTTAGTGTTTGAGTTGCTAGCAGTTGGGCATAATTTGAATCTATTTAGCCCACATAACATTCCATTTTGTCCTTACACGTTTTAAAACAACAATTAACAATTAATGTTTTTTTGAGCAATGACAAGATGTTTATTATAAGAATCAAACAATTATTTTTTAGCTGCTTTTTTCAACGCCTCAATTTCTTTTTGTTGTTGAATTACATAAAGTGTTAGCTCTTCAATTTTTTGAAGTAGTAAATTGCTCATTTCACCCAGTTGCAATCCTTTTTCTTGTATTTCTTTAGCTGAGGGCAGGTTAGGCAAATGGTTGTTTTGTTTGGTAAACTTTTCAAGCTCTGCCAGTGTGGGCATTTGATAGTCTGGCTTAAGTTCAGACGTGCCGGTGTAGTATTTTTGAAACACATAATCAGCAGGGACTAATAAATCAACAATAACCTCCTCTGCATGTATTTTTCCTTTAACGGTAAGTTTTTGGTCTGGTCTTGTTGAACCAATACCCACATTGCCCTCAATAATAGCTCCGTTTAAAGGGGCGGCAATAGACCCTGCATAAGTGCTTCCTACACTCAAATTACCTTCTATGTCGAGCTTAGATTTAGCTTGTATGGTTCCAATACCTACACCCTTATATAAACTAGGCCACATGGACATATCATCAACATCATAAATAAAAGGATCAGTTGTTATTAAGAAGGGATCAGAGGGATAACTACCCCCTAGCCAGTTGTAATTAGTTGCGTCTTTCATTTCAAGATGAATTCTATAAACTAAGTTATTGGGTAAGTTGTTTGAGGGTAATATAGATTTTGAAATAAACAATGAAAACGAACCCACTACATTTGTTCCTGCGGGAAGTTTTGCCCATTGATTGCTCACATTAGACACAAAAGTCCAGATGGGTCCTAAACTTTGAAGATTTATAGCCGTGGAAACAAATACACTTGTGCTAGATGTATATCTATAATTTACGGTTAGTGTAGTTCCCACTTTTGCGGTTGTAGGCATAGTAGTAAAACTAATTGAAGTTTGTGCCTTTACATTAATTGACACAAGAACACATAAAAGCAAAAAGAATAGTGGTTTTTTCATGTTTTTTTAAATTAAATGAGACAAAAAAGCGGGAATAGTTTAAGGCAACACCTCTAAAAACTCCTTTTTATTATGAAATGGTCTTTTAAAAAACGACTGTATTATTTTTTAAAATCTTTATTTCTCATGACAAAATGAGTTTTTAGAGATGTACTTTATTTATTGTCGTTGAGGCTCTCAAAAAACTTGTAAACAAATAAACAAAACCCACGCAGTGCATGGGTAGAGTCTATTCTTGTTTACAATTAAAAGGTTTGAGATTTCAACGACAAGAATAAAGCAATGCTTTATAAAATTTTATGTTAAGAACGATATTTAATGCTTCAAATATATTAAATATTTTTAAAGTTGTTAAAAAAAGTGCAAATATTTTTCAAAAATGTTAAAAAAATGTAGTGTTTGCTACTATTCATCAAGGTTTGATGATTATATGTAAAGGGTAAAAAATTTTAAACCAAAAATACGCATTAAACTTTGTAATGAAAGCTAAAAATACAATTGTAAAGGATATCACTGAACACCCATAAAAAATAAAAACGAAGTGGAGTAATAAAAGTAAATGCTCACGGACTATTTTAAATTTTGTAATATAGGGCTATTTTAAGATTTTACAAAGGAGACATCAAAGATTGATGAACTCCAATAAAAACAAATAAATGAAAGAGAATAAAGTGCTTATTTTTGAAGTAGTTTTAGTTTGTAATAGATTTGCTTCGCCAGTTTGAGCAGAGC
>DAINSR010000091.1:0-8276 GCA_036741255.1 Flavobacterium sp. | reverse complement strand
ATAAAAGACGAGAAGGGGAACACCATATTAGACGAGAAGATGTATTGGCAAAAATAGATGAGGTTGGAGATGAATTAGTACTAGTATTGATAGGAGCTGTAAATTACTATACGGGTCAGGTTTTTGATATTAAAACCATCACTCAAGCCGGACACAAATACGGTGCTTTTGTGGGCTGGGATCTTGCCCATGCGGCCGGAAATATAGAACTTAAACTGCATGAATGGGATGTAGATTTTGCCGCGTGGTGCAGTTACAAATATATGAATTCTGGTCCAGGGAATGTTTCGGGCTATTTTGTGCACAAAACTCATCACAACAATAATGAACTAGAACGTTTTGCAGGCTGGTGGGGACACAATAAAAACAGACGTTTTTTTATGGAGCCTCATTTTGAACCTATAACAAACGCTCACGGATGGCAAGTAAGTAATTCGCCCGTTTTATCTTTAGCACCATATTTAGCTTCTATACATATTTTTGCTGAAGTGGGCATGCAAAAAATTATAAAAAAACGAAAACTCATCACGGCCTATTTAGAATTTATTTTACATGAAATAGATAAAGAAGTGAACAGAACTTTTGAGGTTATTACGCCCTCAAGTCAAGATGAACGAGCATGCCAGTTATCTGTTTTTTTACATGGTGAAGGCAAAGACTTATTTAACTATTTGACAAATAATGGTGTAATCACTGATTGGCGAGAACCAAACGTAATCCGTTTAGCACCCGTTCCGCTCTACACTTCATTTGAAGACATGTATGAATTTGGTCAAATTCTAAAAAAAGGAGTTATAAAATCATGAAAACTTTTTTTAAGCAAACCTTTTTATTGTAGTAGTTCTAATATTCTTTGCTCAACGAGTTCACTATCCCATAGTTGTTCAATATGTTCTATGGATAAGATGTCTTGCATAATTTGGTTTTGTTTATCACCATTAGCTAAGGCGTCTTTATAAGGTTGATGACTAAACGTAACCATACTGTACAACGGAATCCATTTGTTTGGATGTTTCTCTGAAAACCATTTTTCAATTTTCTTTTGAAGTAAAAAATCAGGATCTGCGGTTTTTGTACTCATTTCAACAAAATTGCGATAAGATAACTCGGCAATGGCATCTGCATTTGGCTTACGCAAATCTTCATACTGTTTAAATATGGTTTGCCAATCATCACCATATTGCTGCATTAATTCATTTAAAACCGTAATATCTTCAAAACCTGCATTCATTCCATGACCATAAAAAGGAACTATCGCATGACACGCATCGCCAATAAGGGCTACGGTGTTATTATGCGTCCACGGAAAACACTTCATGGTAACTAAATAGCTTGTGGGGTTGTTGAAAAAATCATTCACTAATTCAGGAATCACATCTTTTGTTGAGGCAAAGTGTTTTGCAAAAAAAGCAACTAATGTTTTTTCATCATGAAGTTGCTCAAAAGAGTTTTCTCCTTTCAAAGGCATAAAGAGTGTGCAGGTAAAACTCCCATCAATATTAGGTAAAGCAATTAGCATAAAATGACCTCTGGGCCATATATGTAGCGAATTTTTGTCTAGTTTATGTGTCCCGTCATCATTTGCAGGAATATTTAATTCTTTATATCCTATATCTAAAAATTCTTGCGAATAATTAAACATACTCTGACGCTGCATGCGATGTCTAACTCTTGAAAATGCCCCATCAGAACCAAAAATCATATCATACTTAAAGGCTTTCCACTCGCCACGTTCTTCCTCTCCAATGTGTAAAGTAGCCTCTGATAATGACACATCCCAAACCTTGTGGTTAAAATAAAATTCAACCCCAAATGCTTCCGCTAAATCTATCATTTTTCTGTTTAAAACCCCTCTTGACAATGAGTATATTGCCTCGCCCTCTTTTCCATATTTTTGATAGTTTAAACGGCCATCTTGGGTGTGAATGGCTCTCTGAATCATTGGAATACCAATTTTCTTTACCTCTTCTGCAATGCCTATATATTCTAAGGCTTTCCATCCTCTATCTGATAAAGCTAAATTAATGCTTCTGCCCGAAAATTGAATGTTTCTAATATCCATACTTCTGTCATAAACATGAACTGTGTGTCCTGCTTTTCTTAAATAAATGGCTAATAATGAACCAAACCCGCTCCAACGACAGCAATTTTTTTAGAACTTTGCATAATATCTCTTTTCGTAATACAAAAATAGTGATTATTAATAGTTTTAAGGCAACTTTAATTTTAAAAATATATTTTTTTGTTTAGTCATTTAGATAAAATTTTAAACAAAAAATAAATACATTTGTAAAAAATAAAGTATGGTTTCATTTTACAAAGAGCAAATTAATGAGTTATCAAAAGTGCAGCGGCTTAATTTAATAAATAGCTGTACCGGATACAAATCGGCTAATCTTATTGGTACAAAATCAAAAGAGGGTAAGTCAAATGTAGCAATATTTAGCAGTATAACGCATTTAGGGAGTAGTCCAGCACTGCTCGGTTTTATTTTAAGACCTGCTACGGTTCCTAGAAATTCTTACACTAATATTAAAGAAACACAATATTTTACGGTAAACCATGTTACTGATGAGTTAATTGCACAAGCACATCACACTTCTGCTGCATATGATTTTGGTGTTTCTGAATTTGATGTAACAGGCATAGAAGAAATGTATCATGCCAATATTGAGGTGCCTTTTGTAGCAAAAAGTCCGGTTCAAATTTTATGTAAATATGTAAATGAATACCCCATAATTGAAAACGGTTGTATTCATATTATTGCGTCTATTGAAGCTGTATTTTGTAATGAAGAATTAGTTAGTAAAGATTATTGGCTTCAACTTGATAAAGGAAATGTGGTGGCAATTAATGGATTAGACGGGTATTGTTTGCCTAAATTATTGAACAGATTTGAATATGCACGCCCATTTACTGAAACAACATCTTTAAAAGGCAATGGCTCATAAAAAAGTAAATTTACCTCAAAAAAAGTGTGCCGTTTGCCAACTTCCATTTTTATGGCGAAAAAAGTGGGAGAAAAACTGGGACGAGGTTAAATATTGTAGCGATAAATGCCGTTCTAAAAAAAATAGTCAGCCCCAATGAGTGTTTTTAGATTAATTTTTATGAATTAAAAATTTCCACACAAATGAATAATTTAGTTTGGTTTACAAATAATCTAAGGGTTGATGACAATGCAGCACTTACTGAAGCTTGTAAAAAACAAGGAAAGGTAATGGGTATATATTGTTTTGACCCCAGACATTTTGAGCTTAACAAGTATGGTTTTAAAAAAACAGAAAGGTTTAGGACAAAATTTTTACTTGAATCTGTGAGGGAACTGAGTAATAATCTTTTGAAAAAAAATATTTCACTTTTAGTATATTTTGATACTCCTGAAAATGTTTTTAAAAAAGTTGTTTCTGAACACGCTATTGGAGCAGTTTTTTTACAAAATGAATGGACTTCAGAAGAAGTAAAGGTCATAGAATCTGTAAAAAAACTTGTCCCAAATGTAGTTTTCAATACATTTTATGATCAGTTTTTGTTTCATCCAAATGACATTCCATATTCAAACATACAATCACTTCCGCAGGTTTTTACAGTTTTTAGAAAAGAATGCGAAAAAAAAGTTTCTGTAAAAAATACCCTTTCAATCGGAGCTTTGCCTCTCGATAATTTGGTTGAAAATACTACCTCCATTCCACATATAACCGACTTGGGTTTTAATGCTTTTCAAGTTCATGAAAACAGTGCATTTCCTTTTAAAGGGGGAGAAAATAACGCATTAGCACGCATTGAAAATTACTTTTTTGAAACACAAAACGTATCACAATATAAGCAAACACGCAACGGACTTATAGGGGCTGATTATAGCTCAAAATTGTCTGCATGGCTTGCTAATGGTAGTGTTTCTGCAAAAACAATATACTGGAATGTAAAGAAATATGAAGAAAATGTGGAGGTCAATGAAGATACCTATTGGCTCATTTTTGAACTCATATGGAGAGATTATTTTAAATATATTTCCATGAAATTTGGGAATAAAATTTTTCAGTTACACGGTATTTTAGACCAGAAATATGAATGGAAATTTAATCAAAAAGCATTGCAGCAATGGATTTTGGGGCAAACAAACGAACCATTTGTAAACGCAAACATGAAAGAACTGGCTCAAACGGGTTTCATGAGTAATAGAGGGCGCCAAAACGTGGCAAGTTACTGGGCAAAAGAGTGGAAACAAGATTGGCGTGTGGCAGCATCTTATTTTGAAAGTTTATTAATAGATTATGATGTTCATTCAAATTATGGCAATTGGTTGTATAACGCTGGGGTAGGCAATGATCCAAGAGATAGAAAATTTAATATAAGAAAACAAGCCGAAATGTATGATGAAAATGGAGCGTACCAGCGTTTGTGGCATAATAACTAAAAAAGTATAGCAACTAATTTCTAATTTTATTTTGATTAACTCAATAGAATGAAAAAACTCCGATTAATACTAGGCGACCAGCTAAACAGTAATCATTCATGGTTTCATGAGGTAAATGATAATACAATTTATCTAATGGCAGAAATGCGTCAGGAAACTGTGTATGTAAAACACCACATTCAAAAAGTGGTTGCCTTTTTTTTATCCATGCGAAATTTTGCCGAAACCTTGCAGTCAAATGGTCATCGGGTTGTTTATTTTAAAATTTCTGATGTTGGCAATGCACACAATTTAGAACAAATTATTCACAATTGCATCAATCAATATGAAGTAGCTGCTTTTGAGTATCAATATCCAGATGAATATAGATTAGATAAACAACTAAAAACTATTTCTTTAAACTTAAAAATAGAAACTAAAGCAGTGGACACAGAACATTTTTACACTACAAGAAGTGAGTTGTCTGACTTTTTTGAAGGAAAAAAAATGCTGCTGATGGAAAATTTTTATAGAATGATGAGAAAAAAGCATCATGTTTTAATGAACGGATCTATGCCTGTGGGCGATGCATGGAATTTTGATAAAGACAATAGATTAAAATATAAAGGACAAGTGCCTATACCTCATGCCATTGAATTTAAGAAAAATGTATCTGATATTGTAGCCGAAATAGAACAAGCAACCATTGATACATTTGGAACAATTGATGCAGAAAATTTTAATTGGCCCACAAATAGAATAGAATGCCTGGAACAACTTACTTTTTTTTGTGAAAATTTGTTAGTTCATTTTGGTGACTATGAAGATGCCATGCACACACACGAAAAGTTTTTATTTCACTCTCGTTTGTCGTTTGCTATGAATACAAAAATGCTTGCTCCACAAGAAGTAGTGGATAAAGTAATAGTATATTATTTTGATAACAAAGACACTATTAGCATTTCACAAGTTGAGGGATTTGTGCGTCAAATATTGGGTTGGCGAGAATATATTAGAGGAATATATTGGAAAGAAATGCCTTTATACTCAAAATTAAATATCTTAGAAAATTATAATAAGTTGCCCCACTTTTATTGGAGTGGAAAAACAAATATGAACTGCATGCAAAAAGCAATTTCTCAGAGTTTAAACGAAGCTTATGCACACCACATTCAACGACTCATGATTATTGGAAATTTTTCATTACTCACACAATTACATCCAGATGAAGTTGATGCATGGTATTTAGGGGTTTATATAGATGCTATTGAGTGGGTAGAAATGCCAAACACACGAGGTATGAGTCAATATGCCGATGGCGGAATAGTTGCCACAAAACCTTATGTTTCTTCTGGAAGTTATATAAACAAAATGAGTAATTATTGCAGCAGTTGCCATTACAATGTCAAAGAGAAACTAGCACACAATGCCTGTCCATTTAATAGTTTGTATTGGAACTTTTTAGATGATAAAAAACATATTTTTGCTACTAATCAGCGTATGGGCATGATGCTCAATTTACTCAACAAAATTTCTCCAGACGAATTGGCTAAGATAAAAGCGAAAGCCTCTCACATTATAGAAAATCCAGATTTGTATTAATAAAGACTGCATATTTTGGGTTTAGCTTTCAATCCTTATCTTTGCAATCTATTTTAAATATCATGTTAGATAACAAAACACAACAAGCAGTTGATAAAGGGTTGATGCTTCCGCTTATGGAAGAGTTTTATACCATACAAGGCGAAGGATATCATACAGGAACTGCGGCATATTTTATCAGGATTGGTGGTTGCGATGTGGGTTGCCATTGGTGCGATGTTAAAGAGAGTTGGAATGCCGCCTTACATCCTCCCACAAATACGAATACAATAGTAGAAAACGCAAAAAAATATGCGGAAACAATTGTGGTTACAGGTGGCGAACCCTTAATGTGGGATATGTCTGTTTTAACATCAAGTTTAAAAAAACAAAATTTAAAAGTTCATATAGAAACTTCGGGGGCATACCCTATTTCTGGAATTTGGGACTGGTTTTGTTTATCTCCCAAAAAAAATAAACTTCCGGTTGAAGAGGCATATCAAATAGCAAATGAGCTTAAAGTAATTATTTATAACAAGCATGATTTTATTTTTGCCGAAGAACAAGCAACAAATGTAAACCCAAATGCCATTTTATTTTTACAACCCGAGTGGAGTAAAAAAGAAGAGATGACCCCTTTAATAGTGGACTATGTTATGAATAACCCCAAGTGGAGGGTTTCATTACAAACGCACAAATATTTAAATATACCCTAATTTTTTTGTATATTGGATGTAAAATAATATATTTAGCAAATTAAATTTTTAAAAGATGAGAAATATTTTCCTTTCAGTAATGGTACTTTTAGTAACACAAGTATCAATGGCACAAAACTCTTTTCAAGAAGACGTTATTAAAGTAATTAAAGCATCTGGTTCTGCGGCTCAAATGGAAGTTGCAAAAGACCAAATGAAATCAATGATTTCTGAAGCAAAATTTGAAGAATTTTCTAAAGATTTTGACGCATCGTTGCCCTCGTTGTATGAAAAAATTGCTAAAGTGTATATGGAAACCTATACGCATGACGATGTAAAAACCATGTTAAAGTTTTACAGCACACCTGTGGGTTTAAAAATCTCTCAAAATGCTGGCGAATTAGTTAAAAAAAGTATGGAAGCTGGCAAGGAATGGGGAGTTGAACTTCAAGGAATTATGATGAAATATATGGAGTAGCTTTAAGTTCAATTTTAAACTAAAAAACGTTTTTAAGAAGAAATTTTTGTCAGGCATAACCCGTTTCAGCCCCTCTAGTGTTTAATAATTTTTCTAAAGTGAAAAAATAAATTGCACCTCAAAAAAAGAATTAACTCAAAAGCGGGGCTTGGGTGCTTTTTGAAAAATTTGTTTATACTTAAACTTTCTTTTTCATAATTAAGTTTAGTGCTAAAACCCCGTCTACTTGACTCACAAAAGGTTAATAATACCAAAACCAATACTACATCTTAGATGCCATAATCAAAGCATTGTAGGCATTTACAATTTTCCCTGATTTAGAAATTTCGCTAAAACTGCTTTTCTTTTGTTCTTCCCCAACTAATATGGTATTTTTAAGAGGTGTGCCACTTTCAATGATAATTTGTTTTACTTGTGCTGCGGTTAGTTTTGGGTAATAAGAACGAATTAAGGCAGCCACTCCAGCCACATTTGGTGATGCCATAGATGTACCTTGTAAAAATTTATATTTATTATTAGGAACAGTAGCATAAATTTGCATTCCAGGGGCAAAAACATCTACATTTTTTTTACCATAATTAGAAAAAGGTGCCACCATGTATGAACTGTATGTTGCGTTTAAAGCACCAACAAGTAATACATTATTTGAAATTTCTGGTGCACCATTATAAGAATCACTCGGATATTTATTTACTACATCTAGATTTTTAGAGTCGTTACCTGCTGCAAAAATGACTAATACATCTTTTTCGGCGGCATATTTTAAGGCCTCTAAAACCCACTCTTTTTGAGGAGAGAAATATTTTCCAAAAGAGCCATTGATTACTTTGGCACCATTATCCACAGCATATCTAATGCCTAGTGCAATGTCTTTGTCATATTCATCGCCATTTGGCACGGCTCTTATAGTCATTATTTCAACCATGTTTGCAATGCCATCACCACCCTTTCCGTTGTTTCTTACTTGAGCCACAATCCCAGCCACGTGTGTGCCATGCAAAGCTTCCTCTGCATCTGGTCCCACAACATTGTTATTGCCATATTTAGTGTCTTTAATGTCGTTTGGATTATCACCCACTATTTTGCGTCCGTCAAAATCTACATTTAAGTTATAATTTAACTGGTC
>DAINSR010000090.1:0-8289 GCA_036741255.1 Flavobacterium sp. | reverse complement strand
GGAGAGGTGTCCGAGTGGTCTAAGGAGCATGCCTGGAAAGTATGTATACTCCAAAAGGGTATCGAGGGTTCGAATCCCTTCCTCTCCGCACAACAATATGTAAATTAATAAATATTTTATACTTTTAACCCTATTAACTAATTAAAATTAAGAACAAAAGCAATGAAAAGATTATTTTCTATTTTAGCAATCACAGGAATTTTAGCATTTGGCAGCGTTCAAGCACAAGATGCTACGGATACTACAGCAGCCGCTCAAACAAAAGTTGAAGAAGTTGCTGCACAAGCAGAAGAGGCAAACGCAGCAGCCCCAACAGCAACAGATGAGGAAGCACCTCAAGAACAATCGTTTACACAATCTATGAAAAAGCGTTTTATTGAAGGAGACCCTATCTGGATGTCGCCTGTACTTTTAGCGTTAATTTTAGGTTTAGCTATTGCCATTGAAAGAATTATTTACTTAAACCTATCTACAACAAACACAAAAAAATTAATAAGTGAAGTTGAAACCGCATTAAACTCTGGCGGAATTGAAGCTGCAAAAGAAGTAGCAAGAAATACTGCAGGTCCAGTTGCTTCAATATTTTATCAAGGATTAGAGCGTTCATCACACGGGTTAGATTCTGCAGAAAAATCTATAGTTGCTTATGGTGGGGTTCAAATGGGACAGTTAGAAAAAAATGTGTCTTGGATATCATTGTTCATTGCACTTGCTCCCATGCTTGGATTCTTAGGAACAGTAATTGGTATGATTGTGGCATTTGACAATATTGAGTCTGCAGGTTCTATGGAGCCTTCATTAGTAGCAGGAGGTATTAAAGTGGCTCTTTTAACAACAGTTTTTGGTCTTATTGTGGCTATGATTTTACAAGTATTTTATAACTACATTACAGCAAAGATTGACTCTATTGTTAATGATATGGAAGACGCATCAATTTCATTAATTGATATGTTATCAGATTATTTCAAAGAAAGAAAATAATATTCACATTACATTAACATTTGTTGTTATGAACACATATAAATTATCAAAAATTATTGTATTTATTATTAGCATAATTGCAGCAATATTTTTTATAACTACCCTTGCGGTAGAAATTACTCAAGAAAAGAATGCTGATATTGTAACCTACTACATAATAATTGCATACATAGCATTTTTTATTGCTATTTTGTCTGTACTCTATTTTTTATTTAAAAATTTAATTAATCACAAAGACCAATTAAGAAGTGCTCTAATTTCATTAGGCTTAATGGGTGGTATTATTTTAATCGCATTTATTTTTGCAGACAGCACAGAGGTAGTTTTAAAAGATGGAGTAGTAATTTCTTCTATGTACTCAAAAATTATCAGTACAGGTTTAAATACATTTTACATTTTAGCAGCTATTTCAGTTGCTGTACTAGGCTGGACAAATTACAGTAAATTAAAAAAATAAAAATATGCCAAAAAAGAAACTTGGGGCTCCACCAGAAGTAAATGCGGGCTCTATGGCAGACATTGCTTTCTTATTACTTATCTTCTTTTTAGTTACAACAACTATTGGTGTAGATCAAGGAATTAATAGAAAATTGCCCCCAATACAAGATGTACTTAATCCGCCCGATATTAACGAACGTAACATATTAACGGTTTTAGTAAACATGAATGACCAATTATTGGTTGAAGAGCAGTTATTAGACATTAAAGATTTAAGAGAAACTGCTATTAAATTTTTAGAAAACAACGGAAAAAATCAATGTAATTATTGTAAGGGCTCAAAAGACCCAAAGTCTTCAGATAGTCCCTTAGATGCCGTAATTTCTTTATCTAATGACGCAGAAACAAGTTATGAAACTTACATTGCTGTTCAAAATGAGTTAGTTGCTGCATACAACACTCTGAGAAATAGAGAAAGCATGAAAAGATATGGAGTTGCATTCACTGAATTAGAATATATTTTTAATGACCCAGCTTCTAAAGGAAAATACTCAGAGGCTGAGCTTGAAAAAATTGGAGAAAAAGTAAAGGTAATACAAGATATGTTTCCACAACGATTATCTGAAGCAGAACCAAAACGTAATTAATAAATTTTAGGAAAATGTCTAAATTTAATAAGAAAAAAACAGGTGAAACACCAGCAATTTCAACAGCTTCGCTTCCTGATATTGTTTTTATGCTTTTGTTCTTTTTCATGGTAGCAACAACTATGAAAGACAGCGATTTGATGATTGAAAACAGATTGCCAAAAGCAGATCAAACCTCTAAACTATTCAAAAAGGAATATGTAATGTACATTTATGCAGGAAAGCCAAGTGATCGATACAAAAGCACTTATGGAACAAATGCTAGAATTCAACTTAATGATAGACTGTCTAATCCTACTGACATTCAAAGTTTTGTAACAGCCGAAAGAGCTGCACGAAATTCAGAAGCAGAACCCTATTTAACAGCTTCTCTAAAAATTGACAAGGATGTTCAAATGGGACTTGTAACAGACATTAAGCAAGAATTAAGAAAAGCAGAGCAATTAAAAGTAAATTATACTGCCACACAAGGAAGTGTAACACTGAAATAGTTTTTTAACAAGAAAAAAAAGGCATCCACACAAGGACGCCTTTTTTTTAACTACAAAAAATTGAAATATAGTAAGTACATAATCCTGTTATTTTATACTGCAATGACATGGGGTCAAAATGATACTATAACAAAAATAGATTCATTGTATAGAGAAGACCAAATGTATGCCGCATCATTAAACCTGACACAAAATATACCTGCAGACTTGAGTAAACATTCACTGTCATCTGCAATAAATATTGGTTTTTTAAGAGATATGCCATTAAATAAGAAAAGAACTTGGGCCGTTGCCATAGGCTTAGGATACGCTTATAATAACTTAAAAAATAATTTAAAAATAAGTAAACAAAACAATACCATTTCATACTCTTTTGATAACAATTTTGACAAAAATAAATTAGTATTACATCATTTAGAATTACCATTTGAAATACGATGGCGTAATTCAACATTTGAAAGTCATAAATTTTGGAGAATATATAGTGGCTTTAAAGTTTCTTATTTATTTGCAAGTAAATCGCAGTATCAATCCACATCAGAAAAAATTATCATTAGAAATAATACAGATTTATCTAAAATTACCTATGGAGCCTACCTATCTGTGGGAAATAATACGGGGAATTTATATGCTTATTATGCTTTGAATCCACTGTTTAAAAATGCACAAATTAACAATCAAAACTTAAATTTGACTTCTTTCAACATTGGACTAATCTTTTACATCTTGTAAATCAACTGAAAAAACAAAATTGTCTATTAAAAGCTGCGTCATTAAAAACGAATTTTAAGAGATTCTAAAGCAAGAAAACATTATTTATATTAGTTTCAAAATTTTAAATCGCTTACCCTGTACATTCACTTTTGTTCAATAAACAATCAAAACTTTTAACTTATATTTGCAAATTAAACAACTATTGCTATTAATAAAATTGCTGTTGCCTTAATAAGTTAAGATTAAACTTGATACTGAACTTGAAGAATGAAAAACATTAGAAATTTTTGCATTATTGCCCATATAGATCACGGAAAAAGTACACTTGCCGACCGCCTTTTGGGGGCTACACAAACCGTAACTGCCCGAGAAGAAAAAGCACAATTGCTTGACAATATGGATTTAGAACGTGAGCGAGGCATTACCATAAAAAGTCATGCCATACAAATGGAATATAAATACAAAGGAGAAGATTATATTTTAAATTTGATAGATACACCCGGTCACGTAGATTTTAGCTATGAGGTTTCTCGTTCTATTGCGGCTTGTGAAGGAGCATTATTAATTGTAGATGCAGCACAAAGCATTCAGGCACAAACCATTTCTAATTTATATTTAGCTTTAGAAAACGACTTAGAAATTATTCCAGTGTTGAACAAAGTAGATTTGCCAAGTGCTAATCCAGAGGAAGTGAGTGATGATATTATTGATTTATTAGGATGTAAATTAGAGGATATTATTCATGCATCTGGAAAAACTGGTTTTGGTGTTGAAAATATATTAGAAGCGATTATTGAAAAAATACCTGCCCCAAAAGGTAGTGCAACAGAGCCGTTACAAGCTCTTATTTTTGACTCGCATTATAATCCGTTTAGAGGTATTGAAGTTATTTTCAGAGTAAAAAACGGTGAAATTCGCAAAGGTCAGAAAATTAAATTCATGGCTACAGGAAATGAATATTTTGCAGATGAAGTAGGTACATTAAAACTAAATCAAGTTCCAAAAGATAAAATTTCTACTGGCGATGTGGGGTACTTAATTTCTGGTATAAAAGAGGCTAAAGAAGTAAAAGTGGGCGACACCGTTACTGATGCTAAACTACCCACAACCAATATGATTACGGGTTTTGAAGATGTAAAGCCAATGGTTTTTGCGGGTATTTATCCTGTTGATACTGAAGATTTTGAAGATTTAAGAGCTTCCATGGAAAAACTTCAATTAAATGATGCATCGCTTGTTTTTACTGCCGAAAGTTCTGCTGCTCTTGGATTTGGTTTCCGCTGTGGCTTCTTAGGGATGTTACACATGGAAATTATCCAAGAACGACTCGAACGAGAGTTTGACATGACGGTTATTACCACAGTTCCTAACGTGTCTTATCATGCCTATACAAAAAAAGAACCCAACACTGTTTTGATTGTTAACAACCCATCAGATTTGCCTGAACCTTCAAAATTAGACCGTGTAGAAGAACCATATATAAAGGCAACAATTATTACAAAATCTGATTTTGTGGGCAATGTAATGAGTTTATGTATAGAAAAAAGAGGCATTATTACAAATCAAACCTATTTAACTACAGAACGTGTAGAACTAAATTTTGATATGCCCTTAGCCGAAATTGTTTTTGATTTTTATGACAGATTAAAAACAGTTTCAAAAGGATATGCTTCTTTTGATTATTCTCCTATTGGGATGCGAGAATCAAAATTAGTAAAACTAGATGTGTTGTTAAATGCACAATCAGTAGATGCACTTTCGGCATTAATTCATGAAAGTAACGCATACCACATTGGGAAAAAAATGTGCGAAAAACTCAAAGAATTAATCCCAAGACAACAATTTGACATACCTATTCAGGCAGCCATTGGAGCAAAAATTATAGCTAGAGAAACCATAAAAGCATTGAGAAAAGATGTAACGGCAAAATGTTATGGTGGAGATATATCTCGAAAAAGAAAACTTTTAGAAAAACAAAAAAAAGGTAAAAAAAGAATGCGTCAAGTGGGTAATGTAGAAATTCCGCAAGAAGCGTTTATGGCTGTTTTGAAGTTAAATGATTAGCTTTTTTAATAACTTTATCTAAAAATTATGTATCTAAATGATGAAATAAGAAAAGAACTCGATTATTTTAAAAGAATGAACGAGCATTTTACCATAAATGCTGGAAAAAGCACTACAAACGTTTTTGAAGCAAGTGATGAAATTTTGTACATGGCATTGAGTGCGTCTTTAGCTATGGATTTGTTTGAAGAGGGTTTTTTTGAGAATTTTCATATTACTGATAAATTTATTTCTGGTAAACAAGAATTACAATTGGATGCTTATGCGTTTATTGAAACCGAGTCAACAAATGAAAAGCATCTTCACTTATTTCAGTATAAGCTACATACAACAGATAAAAATGCAACCTCACCCACAGAATTAAGAGATTTTGCAACACTAATGAATGATACTTTTGTTCATCCTGAACTTAGAGATAATGACTTATTTTTAAATCCTGTATTAAATGAAATAGACCAACAAGTACAGAGTTTCTTAAGCAAAAAAGGTCGTAAAATTGCTGTTTATTGCCATTTTATCAATAATGCTCAAGGAATAAACCGATCAAATCAAGATGCCATAAGTAGTGTATTAGGAAGATTTGAACAAGACAAACAACTATATCGTTTCAATATCCAAGTTTATGGATTACAAGATATTATTGACTTAGCTGTTGATGGAAAAATTCGAGTAGTGTCTGAAAATATTGATTTTATTTTAGATGGTCAACACTCGTATAGGTTTGAAGATAATAGCAGAAGAACAAGTTTAGGATTGCCAAAAAGAGTTTTTATTGGAATGTGTAATGTAAATGAATTTATACGTCTTCAAAACAAATACCATAACAATCAATTATATGCTGAAAATATTAGATTATATTTAGGCGATCGTGGAGCAGTAAACAAAGATATTATTAATACAATTACTAATATTGAAAGTATTTGGTTTCCATATATGAATAATGGGATTAGTATAATTTGTGACGAAATAACTCTGGGTACACCAAAAGCAAACAGTAGTATAAACGTAGAATTAAAAAATCTACAAATCATAAATGGATGCCAAACTGTAAACGCTTTGTTTAGTGCAAAATATGGAGAAAAAACAAAGGATAATTTTAAACCAGCAAATATATTAGTTCGGATCTATGAAATAGATTCTTCTCAAGCTGACTTTAAGCTAAATGTAATTAAAGCAACTAATAATCAAAATGCTGTCAAAACATATTCATTATTGGCTAATGATCCATTACAGATTGCTGTTGGAAAATCAATAAAAGAGTTTGATTATCTATATGACAGAAAAGGAGAAGCAAAACAATCTTCAACAAAAAAGATTGTTAGTATGCCAAATGGTGCATTAGCATATAGAGCTGTTTATATGGCTGCTGCTCAGTCTTTACGGTCTAGAATGGGAGAAAGTAGAGTTTTTCAAAAGGCAGAATACGAAAAAATATATAAAAACTCAGCATTGGATGATAATAAGGAACTTTATTTATTAAGTAGTAAATTGTTAACATCTTCTATAATATTAGATACAATAAGAGATTTAATAAGAGAAAATTCGGATAATTATATTTCTTCCCTTCCAGTATTTAAAAAGAGTACATACTATGTAGCTGGACTGATATATGCATTAAATAAGAACGAAATTGATGATTTGACTAAAAAAATGGTTGAATTATTAATTGAAAATAATTATGCTAAAACTAAAGGAGTTGATATTCCAAACCAAATAATTAATCTTTTAAAAGATAAATTTTCATTAACTATTGAAAATTTTACAGCATTTTATAATTCTTTGAAAATAGACAAAACCGATCTTGATAACCTGCTGAAGAGCGGAGAATTTGGAAAATTATATAGAAATCATGTAGAAAATATTTCTGGAATATTGGAAGGGTAAATAGTAAACGTATGCGTAAAGTGGGGAATGTAGAAATTCCGCAAGAAGCGTTTATGGCTGTTTTGAAGTTAAATGATTAAATAATGTTAACCCAACTTGCAGTTACTCATCATCGGTTTCCCATAAATGCTGTGTTTCATTTTTTTTGATTTCAGATTTGTTTACTACAGATTTTCTTTTTGTAAAAACCTGAGTTCAATTAATAATTTTAGTAAAAAAGCGGGAAAATGAGTTTTTCAAATACGGGTTCTTAAAACCGTTTTGTTGAGCTAATGCAGTCGGTTTATTACCTGTGAATATGTTTTTGTTTATTGGATTAGTAATCTTAATTAAATTTGAAATAGCTCATCAAGAAGATAATAAATGAAAATCAAATATATGAATAGTCCATGGCAAAAATTTTTGAGATACATAGAAATGATTTAGGGAGTTTCATCAGCTTGATGGCGGACAGATTTTATTAGAAAAATTGAATATAAACAGATGAAGGAAAAAAAAGTCATTTATACTGGAATTATTGAACAAGATGAGGCCGGAAACTTTTTTTGTGGTTCTTATTTACTTGATTATAAATATACTGTTGCTTCTTTTAAAATAGGTAACAAAATTACTATAAAAAGCATAGCAGAAAACCCCAGCGATATGAGTTATGACAAATATCAAAAAAGTCAAAACTATTTTTCTTAGTAAACGATAAAGCATAAAAAATGATGAAATGGGAACAGTTGTTGTCTTTAAAAAAGCAAGGCGACACAAGTAAACGCATTAGAAAAGAAGAAGACGATACTCGTCTTGGGTTTGAGGTTGATTATGACCGCATTATTTTTTCTTCGGCTTTTAGAAGCTTGCAAGATAAAACACAAGTAATTCCATTATCAAAGACAGATTTTGTTCACAATAGGCTCACCCATAGTTTAGAAGTTTCTGTAGTGGGTAGATCTTTAGGCAGGCTGGTTGGGAAAAAAATTATCCAAAAATATCCCTATTTATCAGAAATACATGGCTATCAGAGTAATGATTTTGGAGCCATAGTGGCTGGTGCCTCAATAGCACCTGACATTGGAAATCCG
>DAINSR010000089.1:2480-8437 GCA_036741255.1 Flavobacterium sp. | reverse complement strand
ATTGGATTAATTTGCTGTTACAAAAAAATAACGAACAGTTCAAACAACACGTACAGCAAGTTATTACTAGTGTTTCACAAAAAATTAGCGATAGAGAAGCAATTACATTTTATAATAATTTTAAAAGAATGACCGATAGTTTAGGAAAACCACCTAAACAAAGTGATATTAAAAAGATGTTTTTAATATCTGAAAACAAAAACACAAACGAAATAATATATTATTCAAACACAATTATTTCACAGGATTTTGATATTAATTCAACCTTCTTTGATAAAAAAGCCGATACGGTTTCTATTAAAAGCTATATTGCAGAGCGAAAAACAAAGGTTTATCATCCTAATGCCATCGATAATTCTATTGTTGCCCTAAAAAACACACCCGATCTTTCAATTGAAAATAAAGGTAGTTTAGATATTTTAGATAAAGCACAGTTAGAAATTAGCTTTAACGACTTACTGGCTCAAAAATCTATTTATGATCGATTATCAAATGAAGATTTATCTAGTTTTTTAAAAGAGGCTTTGCACAAGCAAGAAGTTAAAACACCTTTTGAATATGGGGTTTATAATAATGGACTAGCTACAAAATTAAAGTCAGAAAATTTTAAATTAGATACTATAAATACTTTTAGTACCCCAATATTTCAAACTATTGATGGAAAAACTAAATATCAATTATATGTTTCCTTTCCTAAAAAACAACAATATGTTTTATCTTCTATATTTTGGGTTGCGGCATTATCATTAGTTTTAACGTTAATTATTATTCTAACTTATGCAAGTGCACTCCGCCAACTAATCACGCAAAAGCAAATTTCAGAAATAAAATCAGATTTTATAAACAATATGACTCACGAATTTAAAACACCTATTGCTACTATAAATTTAGCTTTAGATGCTATTAAAAATCCAAAAATTATTGACGATAAAGAAAAAGTTTTTCGCTATTTGCAAATGATAAAAGAAGAAAACAAACGAATGCATGCCCAAGTGGAAAATGTTCTCAGAATTTCAAAACTTGAGAAAAAGGAATTAGATATTAAAAAAACACCCTCAGACATTCATGAAATTATTGAAGACTCCATTGAACACATCAGTTTAATTATTGAAGACAAACAGGGCAAAATATCAACAAATTTATTAGCCACACGCACCACAGCTTTATTAAATGATTCACACTTTACAAACGTAATTGTTAATATTTTAGATAACGCCATCAAATATACAAATGAAAAACCCATAATTCATATCAGTACAGAAAATCTTAGAGATTTCATTATCATAAAAATTAAAGACAATGGTATTGGTATGAGTAAAATAGCTCAAAAACGTGTCTTTGAAAAGTTCTATCGCGAGCATACAGGAGATGTTCACAATGTAAAAGGGCATGGACTGGGTCTTGCTTATGTTAAACAAATAATAGACGATCACAATGGATATATTTTTGTAGATAGTGAAAAATCTAAAGGAAGTACTTTTACTATTAAAATGCCAATTATTAATTAAATAAAAATCAAACTTATGGAAACAGCAAAAAAAATATTACTCGTAGAAGATGATCCAAACTTTGGTGCCATACTCAAAGATTATTTAGCTCTTAACGATTTTGAAGTTACACATGCAAAAAACGGTATGGAGGGTTTTGAAAAATTTAAAAAAGACACTTATGATTTGTGTATATTAGATGTTATGATGCCTTATAAAGATGGCTACACATTAGCTAGAGAAATAAGAGAAAAAAATCAAGATGTGCCTATTGTATTTTTAACCGCAAAATCAATGAAAGAAGATGTGTTAAAAGGCTACAAAGTGGGTGCCGATGATTATTTAAACAAACCATTTGATAGCGAAGTGCTTTTAATGAAAATTAAAGCCATTATACAAAGAAAAAATACCGAAACAAAACCAGATTCTAATGTTTTTGAATTCAATATAGGTAAGTTTCACTTAAATTCAAAATTAAGACAACTTTCATTTGATGGTAAAGAACCTTATAAATTATCTCCTAAAGAATGTGAACTTTTAAAAATGCTAGCTTTACATGAAGATGATGTAATGCCCAGAGAACTTGCACTAACAAAAATATGGAGAGATGATAATTATTTTACCTCCAGAAGTATGGATGTTTATATTGCAAAATTACGTAAATATCTAAAATTAGATGAGAACGTAGAAATACTCAATATTCATGGAGAAGGTTTTAGATTAGTTGTAAAAAAATAATTTTAGCTGATTTATAAGTTGATTTTAAGTTTTGACTTTTCCATCAAAATTTTAAAGACACCTCTAAAAACTCATTTTGTCATGAGAAATAAGGATTTAAAAAAGGACAAAGCATATTTTTAATTCAACTAAAGTGTAGCTACTGCTATATCTAAGATAGATTTTAAAAAACAACGCAGTAATTTTTTAAAAGACCATTTATTAACAAAAAGGAGCTTTTAGAGGTGTCCTTAAGTAATACCAACTCATCACTTAGAGAGCATTTTTTTATTAAATAATTTTTAATACGAAAACGATTACTCTTTATTTATATTTTTATTAAAATTAAAACCTATTAATAATTTCATATTTTTTCAAAAAAAACCTCACTTTTTAAGCCTATTTTTACTAATTATACCTATTTAGCTGTAAATTTTAAAATATTAATTATGAACAACTCATTTCAAGAAATTCCAGATGCCTTCAAAATAAAAAATCTATTACATCAAAAGACATATCTTGTTGCTGGAACTTTAAAAAAATGGGATGGAGAAACAGCCCCCGTATATTCTACTATTTCATCAACAGAAACATATCAGCCTACCCTACTTGGTAGCGTGCCAAATCTTGGTAAAAAAGAAGCTTTAGAAGCACTAGATGCTGCCTGTGAAGCATATAACAACGGTCAGGGTTTATGGCCTACTATGAAGGTTGTTGATAGAATTAAATGTATGGAAACCTTTGTTTCTCTCATGAAAACTAAAAGACAAGAAATTGTAACATTGTTGATGTGGGAAATTGGTAAAACCTTGTCTGATTCTGAAAAAGAATTTGATAGAACTGTAGAATATATCTACGATACCATTGAAGATTACAAAAATATGGACAGATATAGTGCTAAGTTTAGCAAGAGTGATGGAATAAATGCACATATTAGAAGAGGGCCGCTTGGAGTGGTACTTTGCTTAGGCCCATATAACTACCCATTAAACGAAACTTTTTGTTTACTTATACCAGCTCTTATAATGGGCAACACCGCAATTTTTAAACCTGCAAAACATGGGGTTTTATTGATAACGCCTTTGCTTGAAGTTTTTCAACAAAGTTTCCCTAAAGGGGTTGTAAATGTTGTTTTTGGTAGAGGTAGAACAGTAGCCTCACCCATTATGGAAACAGGTAAAGTTGATGTATTAGCCTTAATTGGAAACAGTGTTTCTGCAAATGCTCTTCAATCAATTCACCCAAAAAAGAACAGACTGCGACTAGTTCTTGGTTTAGAGGCAAAAAATCCTGCTATTGTTTTGCCAGATGCTGATTTAGACCTTGCTATTGACGAGTGTATTGCAGGTACTTTGTCTTTTAACGGACAACGATGCACTGCTTTAAAAGTAATATATGTTCATCAAGATATTACTGAAGAATTCAATAAACGATTTTCTGAAAAGGTAGATGCCTTAAAATTTGGAAATCCTTGGGATCCAGGAGTTAAACTCACTCCACTACCTGAGAAAGAAAAACCAGCCTATATTAAAGGACTTATTGACGATGCGCTTAACTTAGGAGCAAAGATTATAAATAAAAAAGGAGGGCAAATTTCAGACAATTATATATTTCCTGCAGTATTATATCCTGTGAATAAACAAATGCGTTTATATAATGAAGAACAATTTGGTCCAGTTATCCCTGTTTTGTCATTTTTAAACATAGATGAACCTTTAAACGATATGGCAAATTCTAATTATGGACAGCAAGTAAGTGTATTTGGAAAAGATGTTAGCACACTTGCCCCATTAATAGACACTCTTGTAAATCTTGTGTGCCGTGTAAACCTTAACAGTTCTTGTCAGCGTGGCCCAGATGTATATCCTTTTACAGGCAGAAAAGACTCGGCATACGGAACTTTAAGTGTACACGATGCGCTTAGAACATTCTCTGTACGAACATTTGTAGCCTCAAAGGATAATCCATACAACAACGAAATTTTACAACAACTGTTAGAAAAAAAATCGTCAAACTTTATTAGCACAGACTATATTTTATAGAACGTTATCCTGCTATTCATTACAACCCCTTGCAAAAAAACGAAATTTTGTATTTCTCTAAAAAAGGGCTTCATAGGTCGCCATTTTAGATAAACAAAATATCGTTTTTTTTCTTCGGGTGTTTTCATTACTATCAGGCGTAGGAATAAATGAATCTTACTAACCAATTTTATAAAATCCACCAACTATTTTTCAGTACATTACCTCAAATTAAAAAAGGCTGTCTAGAATGTCAAATTACTTTCATTCTGAACTTGTTTCAGTTTAAAAACAAGGATTTTTTTGACATCCTTGATATATACATTGGCATTAAGTATTGTAAAAATTTTTAAATGAAAAAGACTGTTTAAAAATACGCTAGTATTACTTCCAACCGCCTCCTAATGCACGATAAACATTTACTTTACCATTTAGCAACTTCATTTTAGTTTCAATAAGTTCTAACTTAGCATCTAAAGCCTCTCGCTGTGTGAGTAAAACCTCAGCATAATCTGCACGGGCGGAATTAAACAAACTACTAGCAATAGATATAGACTGATTAAGTATTTTAACTTCCTTTTGTTTCGCTTGAAATCTTTTGTCAAAATTATCAATCTTAGAAAGTTGGTTTAGTACATCTACATAAGCATTAAGCAGGGTTTGTTCATAATTATAAACTGCTTGTAATTGTTGTGTATTTGCCGATAAATATTTTGCTTTAATGGCATTTCTGTTTATTAATGGTGCCATTAAATCGCCCGCTAAATTGTAAAACAAAGATTCTGGATGGATTAAAAACGTAGGGTTAAATGCTTGAAATCCTAATCCAGCTCTTAAACCTAAAGATGGATAAAAATTAGCTTTTGCTACTTTTACATTTAGTTTTGCAGCTTCAAGTTCAAACTCTGCCTTTCTAATATCAGGACGATTAGTGAGAAGCTGGGCAGGAATACCCGTTTTTATAGCATCAACCGTAATATCTAAAAAACCCACTGAAGCTCTTTCAATTGGTGCTGGAAATCTAGCCGTTAGAAAATTAATTCTATTTTCTGTTTCTGTAATTTTTTGTCTAGTTTCATATTGCAAATTTTGTGTATTAAGCAATTGTGCTTCAAAGCGGTTCACTGCCAGTTGAGTAACTCTAGCGGCCTCCTTTTGTTGCTTAACTATGCTGAGGGCGTTAGATTGAATTTCAATGTTTTGATCAATGATAGCCAAAAGATTATCTAATGCTTGTAACTCATAATAAGACTGGGCAATTTCTGCAACTAAATTAGTTATCATAAAGTTTTTTCCTTCAATGCTTGCTAAATAATTCATTACAGCAATTTTCTTTCCATTTCTAAGTTTTTTCCATATATCTACTTCCCAACTGGCATTTACTCCCATCATAAAATCTTTTAAAGGCTCAGGAAATGGTTTACCGTCTTTTATAGTGAGTTGTTCATCTACCGCTCCTTTACGAGTAAACTTGCCTTCTTTTTCTAGTCCAGCCCCCGCACCAATATTTACAAAAGGTAAATATTCTCCCTTTCTTGCTTTGATTTCGTTTTTACCTATTGTGATTTCCTGTAAGATGATGTTCAACTCCTGATTATTCTTTAGGGCTGTGTCTATCAAAGTAATCAAATGCTTATCAGAAAAATAGTTTCGCCAATTAACCGTTGCAACATTTACTGTATCTGTTGCATTTTTATAACCTTCAGGAACTTTCTTATTTTCATTTCTTACC
>DAINSR010000089.1:0-2470 GCA_036741255.1 Flavobacterium sp. | reverse complement strand
TGATTAAATATAGAGCAACTAACAAACAAAAACATTAAAATTACTAAAGCTATAAGCTGATATTTTAATTTACTTCTCATTATTTTTTCTTTTTCGACTGGCTGCTTTAAGAACCAATCCTAGTTTTTTAATTTTTTTTATGAAAGAGGCCTCAGCATTACTTTCTACAATGTATTCACTAAGTGGATTTAGGTCTTCATCTTGAATTAATGTTTTGCCCTCTGATAATTTAGCAAAAATGTAATAAAGTCCTGGCACAATAACTACCCCAAAGACTGTTCCCATTAACATTCCACCCAGTGCAGAAGATCCAATAGTTTGGTTTCCCACAGCACCAGGACCAGAGGCAATAACTAACGGAATTAATCCTGCAATAAAAGCAAAGGATGTCATTAAAATGGGACGGAAACGTACTCTTGCACCTTCAATAGCAGCGTCTAAAATTGTAGATCCCTGCTGTTGCTTTTGTATGGCAAATTCAACAATAAGCACTGCATTCTTGCCCAGAAGCCCCACTAACATAATCAACCCAATCTGGGCATAAATATCGTTTGTTAAGCCCATCATTTTTAATAATAAGAAAGTACCAAAAACCCCTACTGGAAGCGAAAGTATAACCGCAAATGGCATAATAAAACTTTCGTACTGAGCGGCCAATACAAGATATACAAAAATCAATACAACAATAAATATATATATAGCCTCATTTCCTCGTTGTGCTTCATCATAAGAAAGCCCTTCAAATGCAATATCATATCCATTAGGCAAAGTTTCTTTTGCCACTTCTCGTATAGACTCAATAGCGTCTCCAGTGGTAAATCCTTTACTTGGAAGCCCACGAATAGCAGCAGAGTTATATAAGTTATATCGAGTAATCTCGTTTGGTCCTTGTCGTTTGGTTATTTTCATAAAGGAAGAATAAGGAACCATTTCGCCTTTATCATTTTTAACAAACAAATTTTCTAAATCAGACGGATATTTTCTATACTCTGGAGCTGCTTGTGTATATACTTTAAAAAATCGTCCAAAACGTGTAAATCCTTGTTCGTATGTACTTCCAATTAAAATATTTAGATTCTCCATTGCATTTCCAATAGAAACACCCTTTTGCATAGCTATTTTGTTGTCAATTTCCAGTTCGTATTGTGGATAATTAGCCGCAAAAAAAGTAAAGAGTCCCGATAGTTCTTTACGTTTTCGCAAAGCATTCATAAATTCGTTATTAATTTTTTCAAATTCATGGTAGTCGGTTCCATTAGTCTTATCTAATAAACGGAGAGAAAAACCTCCAGAAGAACCAAATCCAGGTATGGCAGGAGGTTCAAAATTCCACAACAGCACCAAAATTTTTAGTCTCCTCTTCAAGCTGTTCCATTACCTCGTGAACAGAGTGCTTTCTATCTGACCAGCTCTTTAGGTTAATCAAACAGGTACCCGCATTTGACCCTCTTCCTTCTGTCATAATTTCATATCCTGCAAGAGCGGTAACAGATTCTACACCGTCAATTTCTTCACAAACTTGTTGAAGCTGTTTAGCCACTTCATTAGTTCGCTCAAGTGTAGAACCTGGAGGGGTTTGTATAATGGCATAAATTGTTCCTTGGTCTTCGTTAGGCACAAAGCCTGTGGGCAAATATTTTGCTTGCCAAAGAATGCCTAAACCAAAAATTAATAAAATACCAAAGGTTACTAATCTGCGGTTTACAATGACATTCAAAATCCCTACATACCTTCCGGTTAGTTTTTCAAAACCTTTATTAAATTTATCTAAAAACCAGGTAACTGGTGATTTTCGTTTTGGTTTGCCATGGTTGTTTTTTAATATCATGGCACATAAAACAGGAGTTAGTGTTAGGGCTACTACTGCAGAGAGAAATATGGAGCTGGCCATAGTTATGGAAAACTGACGATAAAAAACTCCCACAGGTCCTGTCATAAATGCTAGTGGAACAAATACTGCAATCATTACTAAACTTATGGCAATAATAGCACCACCAATTTCGCCCATTATCTTTTTCACGGCATTAAAAGGAGTTAAATGTTCCTCCTCCATTTTAGCATGAACCGCTTCTACCACCACAATGGCATCATCAACCACAATACCAATTGCTAACACTAAGGCAAATAGTGTAACCAAGTTAATAGATAAACCAAACATATTCATGAAGAAAAATGCTCCAATAAGAGAAATTGGTACTGCAATAGCCGGAATAAGAGTAGATCTCCAGTCGCCTAAAAACAAAAATACTACAAGAGTAACCAGAATAAAGGCATCTCTAAGTGTGTGAAGTACTTGTTCAATAGAGGCATCTAAAAATTGAGATACGTCATAACTGATTTTATAATCCATACCTGGTGGAAAATCGGCATTAAGTTCTTTTAGTTTTTCTTTTACATTTTATTTTCCGACCAAAAATTTTTATCCGAGTTTCCATAACAATTTTCCAAGAATTGTATGATACTTTTTTCC
>DAINSR010000088.1:0-8508 GCA_036741255.1 Flavobacterium sp. | reverse complement strand
AACCCACCCCCAAAATCAACTTTTAAATTTGTTTTTGATGTAATTTGGTCTAAAATTTTGTAATTAACTATTTGGCTCGATTTGGCTCCGTCTAAATCAACTAAATGTAAATATTTTATTCCGTGATCTTCAAAAGATTTTGCAACTTCTAACGGATTTTCATTATATATCTTTTTTGTTGCATAATCTCCTTTTGAGAGTCTAACGCATTTTCCTTCAATAATATCAATAGCAGGTATTATTCTCATTTTGTTTAGGTTTGTAACTTTCACAGTTACATTATAGAGTTAAAAAGTTTTTTAAAATTTTTTCGCCAAAAGCTCCACTTTTTTCTGGATGAAACTGCACACCATAGAAATTATCTTTTTGTAGTGCCGATGAAAATTCTGATTCATAATACGATGTGGCAATGGTATCTTGACATATTTTTGCATAGTAACTGTGAACAAAATATACGTATTCATTTTCGCTACAAGCATCAAATAATTTAGAATTCAAATTAAAAATAGTGTTCCAGCCCATTTGTGGAATTTTTACTGTCGATGAAAATTTTACCACCTCTACATCAAAAATCCCAAGCCCTTTAGTATCACTTTCTTGGGTGTGATTACAAAGCAATTGCATACCCAAACAAATGCCTAAAACGGGCTGTTTTAAGAAAGGAATGAGTGTATCTAATTTACTTTCTTTAAGTTTTTTTAAAGCCGCACTAGCTTCGCCTACACCAGGAAAAATAACCTTATCGGCATTTTTTATTTCATCCCAATTGTTACTCAAAATACCCGTAAAACCCAATCTTTCTAAGGCAAATTGAATACTCTTAATATTGCCAGCACCATAATCAATAATCACTACTTTCATTTGTTTATATCTATTGTTTTTAATGGTCTCCTTCTTAATGTTGATAAGAATAACCATAGTCATCTCACTGTATGTTAAGCACTTTTGTCATGGAGTTTCTTTATAACATTCCTTTTGTTGAGGGTAATATCATTTTTTCTACATCTCTTTTAACAGCTGCTTTTATTGCTTTTGCAAAGGCTTTAAAAATAGCTTCAATTTTATGATGCTCATTAGTACCTTCTGCTT
Organism: Flavobacterium sp.; assembly: GCA_036741255.1. GTDB lineage: Bacteria > Bacteroidota > Bacteroidia > Flavobacteriales > Flavobacteriaceae > Flavobacterium. The sequence continues at coordinate 7,419 of DAINSR010000088.1, read as the reverse complement.
TTATATTAATATTTGCTTTAGCACCATCAGAAAATGATTTAAAGAAGTGGTAAAACATTTCTGTTGGCATTTTTCCAATTAATTCTCTTTTAAATTCAGCTTCCCAAATTAACCAATTTCTTCCACCAAAATCAAGTGAAACCTGAGCTAAACAATCATCCATTGGAAGACAAAAACCATAGCGTTCAATACCTAATTTTGTACCTAAAGCTTTGGCAAAAACTTCGCCTAAAGCAATAGCAGTGTCCTCAATTGTGTGGTGTTCATCTACTTCTAAATCGCCTTTAACAAGAATTTCCAAGTCCATTTGACCATGACGAGCAATTTGGTCTAACATGTGATCAAAAAAAGCCAATCCTGTGTGTATGTTGCTTTTTCCTGTTCCGTCTAAGTTTAAAGTAATGGATATGTCAGTTTCATTTGTCTTTCTTTGTAAACTAGCTGTTCTGTTTTCAAACTTTAAAAATTCATAAATTTTTTCCCAGTCATTTGTTTCAAGTGCAATAAATGATTGAAGGTCTTCTTGTTTAGTGGTAATTTCTTGAACTCCTAAGTGCGTATTATCATTAATAAAAATAGCTTTAGAACCTAAATTCTTAGCTAATTCTACATCTGTGAGCCTGTCTCCAATAACAAAGGAATTTTGTAAATCATAGGCATCAGAAAAATAAGAAGTGAGCAAACCAGTATTGGGTTTTCTTGTTACAGCATTTTCACTTGGGAAGGTTTTATCAATACATACCTTATTAAAAACAACTCCTTCATTTTCATAGGTTTTCATTATAAAATTATGAACCGGCCAAAAGGTTTCTTCAGGAAACTGAGCCGTTCCAAGTCCGTCTTGATTCGTTATCATTACTAATTCATAATCCAATTCTTTTGCAATTTTACTGAGAAACGGGATACATTTTGGGTAAAAAATCATTTTCTCAAACCCATCTATTTGTTCATCTACTGTTTCTTTTATTATAGTTCCATCTCGATCTATAAATAATACTTTTTTAGGCATGATCTAGGTTTTTTAAAAGTGTGAGTACTTTGTCATTTTCAAATTTTCTTCCAATAGTAATACGCAAACAATTTTCGCATAGGGGTTGATTGCTTCTATTTCTGACAACTATTCCGTTTTCAATAAATTGTTGGTATCTCAAATTTGCATCATCAACCTTAATGAGTATAAAATTAGCATCTGAAGGCATAATTTGTTCTATAAAAGATATTTTGCTAAGTAATCTAACCAACTTTTTTCGTTCGGATATTATTTTTTTAACCTGAAAATCAAGAGTATTTTTTTTTAGCTTTTTTAAGGCAAATTCTTGCGATAGCACGTTAATATTATAGGGTGGCTTAATTTTGTTTAGAATAGAAATAATTTCAGTTGAAGCAAATAACAACCCGATTCTTGCTCCAGCCATTGCGTATGCTTTTGAAAAAGTTTGACAAACCACTAAGTTTGGGAATTTATCAAGAGATTCTAACCAACTACGCTTTGAAGAAAAGTCTATATATGCTTCATCAATAACTACTAATCCATCAAAGTTATAAAGTAATTCTAAAATGCTATCATCTGAAAATGAATTTCCTGAAGGATTGTTTGGAGAGCATAAAAAAATAATTTTAGTATTAATACTTATACTACTTAAAATAACTTTTGTATCTGGCTGAAATTCAGGAGTCAATAAAACTTCTATATTTTCAACAGCATTTAAATTTGCCAATACGTCATACATTCCATAAGTGGGTGGTAGCGTAATAACATTATCAATATATGGTTCACAAAAAGCCCTAAATAATAGGTCTAAAACTTCGTCACTTCCGTTTCCAATTAAAATATTTTCAGTTCGTAAACCTTTATTTTGTGCAATAGCATCTTTTAATTCTAGCTGTTTTGGATCTGGATATCTATTTACTCCGTTAAAAAATGGGTTTTCGTTTGCATCTAAATAAATCATTTTTTGATTAAAATCTTTAAACTCATCTCTTGCAGACGAATAGGGCTTCATGCGCTCTACATTTTTCCGAGTAATCGTGTTTACACTAAAATTATTCATTTTTTATTTTTTTTAATCGTATAGTAACTGCATTTTTGTGAGCTTGTAAGCCTTCAGCTTCTGCCATAATTTCTATAGATTTGCCAATATTTTGAATACCCTCACAAGAAATTTTTTGAAATGTAATGGCTTTTAAAAAACTATCTAAATTTACACCACTATAACTTTTTGAATACCCATTTGTGGGCAGAGTATGATTTGTGCCTGAGGCATAATCACCAGCACTTTCTGGAGTAAAATTTCCTACAAAAACAGAACCTGCATTTTCTATGTTGTTAAGAAAATAAGTTTCGTTTTTAGAACACAAAATAAAATGCTCTGGTCCATACGTATTTATAAGCCTTAAAGCTTCTTCATCTGTTTGAGTAAAAATCAGTTTTGAATTTTTGATAGCAGCATTAGCAATGTCTTTTCTGGGCAAATCTTCTAATTGTTTATAAATCTCATCTTCAACTTCTTGTAATATTTTTTTAGAAGTAGTTATTAAAATCACCTGACTGTCCTTCCCATGCTCAGCTTGGCTCAATAAGTCAGATGCAATAAAACTAGAATCGGCAGAATCATCTGCAAAAACAAGTAGTTCACTAGGGCCTGCAGGCATGTCTATAGCCACACCGTTTTGAGTGGCAAATTGTTTTGCAATGGTAACAAATTGATTACCTGGACCAAAAATTTTATATACTTTTTCTATTGATTTTGTACCTAAAGTAAGTGCAGCAATGGCTTGAATGCCTCCCACTTTATAAACTTTTGTAATTCCACACAACTGTGCGGCATATAAAATGGCGGGATTAATAGTTCCATTTTTATCAGGAGGAGTACACAAAACAATTTCTGAACAACCCGCAATTTTTGCCGGAATTGCCAGCATTAAAACAGTTGAAAATAAAGGTGCCGAACCTCCTGGTATATATAATCCTACTTTTTGTATGGGTCTTTTTTCTTGCCAACAAAAAACGCCATTGGTAGTTTCTACACTAACGGGACTTGTTTTTTGAGCCAAATGAAAACTCTGAATATTAGACTGAGCCACCTGAATGGCATTTTTTAATTCGTCTGAAATTAAATTGGAAGCATTTTGTAATTCTTGACTTGAAACACTAGGTGAATCCACTTGTATTCCATCAAAAAGAAGTGTGTATTTTGAAATTGCTTGATCTCCACTTGCTTTTACTTCACTAAAAATTTGTTTTACGGTTTGCTCAACATCATCAAATGTTTGAGTGGGTCGTTTACAAATTTCTAATATATCATCTGGTTTTGGATTAATTATTTTTTTCATGTGTGTTTAATTTAGACTACCATTTTTTCAATGGGGCATACTAAAATTCCTTCGGCTCCAGCATTTTTTAATTGATCAATTACATCCCAAAAAGTGTCCTCTTCAATCACAGAATGTAAACTACTCCACCCCTCTTGTGCAAGTGGCATAATGGTAGGACTTTTTAAAACTGGTAAAATGGAACTTACTAATTTAATTTTGTCATTAGGCACATTCATTAAGATATATTTTAACTTTCTTGAACGTAAAACAGCCTGAATTCTAAACTGAAGTTTTTCTAATATTAAAGATGTCTCTGATAATATTAAGGGCGATACTGCTAAAACAGCTTCACTTTTTAAAATGAGTTCCACTTCTTTTAAACCGTTTTTAAATAATGTACTGCCACTAGAAACGATATCTACAATAGCATCTGATAATCCAATGTTTGGAGCTATTTCTACAGAACCAGAGATTTGGTGAATATCTACTGAAATGTTGTGTTTATTAAAAAAATCAATAACCGTATTAGGATATGAAGTAGCAATACGAAGGTTGTTTAAATCTTTAATCGACTGATATTCAAAAGATTTAGGGACTGCAACTGAAACTTTACATTTAGAAAACCCTAAATTTTCAACAACTTCAATATTTTTTGCTTTTTCTACTAACAAATTACTCCCCACAATGGCTGCATCAACAACCCCATCTTGTAAATATTGAGGAATATCTGAATTTCTCAAAAAATACACTTCTAGGGGAAAGTTAGCCGCCGTTACTTTTAGTTGGTCGTTTCCATTGTAAATAGAGATTCCAGAATCTTTTAATAGCTGAATACTTTCGTCAAATAAACGCCCCGATTTTTGAATGGCAATTTTTAATTTACTCATTATTTTTCTTTTTGAGTTTGATTATTTAAATCACTTTTATAATAAAAAACCCGTTTGATGTACTCAAACGGGTTTTTAGATTATTTATTATTATATAAAATATCACAACCTACGCTTGAGCTTAGATTATATGATATGATGATATAAAATTGTTGTTCTCATTTTTCTATTAAGTTGCAAATGTATGAATATATTTTTTAAAATCAACTATTTTTTTCACTGTTGGCTGATAAAAATCTAAAACAGTAAAATTATTTTAATTTTATAAATTTACGATTATTGAGTAACAATTCAAATTTAGTCAATTAATTATTGTATTTTAGCTAAAAATGTTTGAAAATGGTTTTTACTCCCTTTAAATTAAATGTGTATTTGTTTTTTAAATTACCATCAGCATTTTGGTGTGGTGTGAGAGCTGAATCAATTTCTTATACAACTTGTCAATCTAGTGTAAAATATAAATGGTTTAATCAAAATCCATTTGGTTCAATTTATTTTGCAGTTTTAGCAATGGCGGCAGAATTTACTACTGGTGTTTTAGTAATGCAAGAAATAAAAAAATATGACTTAAAAATATCAATGTTAGTTTTAAACAGCACAGCTCATTTTTCAAAAAAAGCAAATGGTAGAATAGTCTTTTCTTGCACCGAGGGCGAAAAAATACGAGAAGTTGTAAAAAGTGTTGTAAAAACTAACGAAAGTAAAACAATCTGGTTATCATCTACTGGTAGAGATAAAATGGGAGATGAAGTGGCTCAGTTAAAATTTGAATGGACTATGAAAGTAAAATAAATGAATTTAAGAAGTGTGTATAAGAACAAGTGATATATATTATAGATAGTAGTTAAATAAAATGTTATGAAAGTGGCTTTACCTAAATTTAAAATATAAAAGTATGATAGTACTAATTACTGGTGCAACCGGAATGATAGGACAAGAGTTGGTTCAAATATTACAAAAAAATGATGTTGTAGTTCACTATTTATCAACCTCTAAAAATAAATTAGTTTCAGAAAAAAATTACAAGGGTTTTTATTGGAATCCAACTACTAATGAAATTGACAAGAGAGCCTTTGATGGCGTTTCTGTAATTTATCATTTAGCAGGTGCCACAGTTGCAAAACGCTGGACCGGTATCTATAAAAAAGAAATTCTAGATAGTAGAACTCTCTCTTCTCAATTACTTTTTGACACCTTACATTCAATTTCACATACTGTAACCCAAATAATATCAGCCTCTGCAATTGGAATTTATCCAGACAGTTTAACATCTATTTATTCTGAAGAAACAACTGTCGTGGACAACTCATTTTTAGGCACTGTAGTAAAAACTTGGGAAGATAAAATTGATCTATTTGAAAAATTAAATATTATAGTATCAAAAATAAGAATCGGCATAGTACTTTCAAAAAACGGCGGAGCCCTTTCAAAAATGGTTTTACCAGTTAAACTAGGCTTTGGTGCGGCTTTTGGAAGTGGTAAACAATATCAATCTTGGATTCATATAGAAGATTTAGTTGCTATTTTTTATTTTGTTCATGTTCAAAAACTTTCAGGAATTTATAATGCTGTGGCTCCTTACCCCATTACAAATATGCAACTAACAAAAGAAATCGCTAAGGTTTTAAACAGACCGTTGTGGCTACCAGCAATTCCAAAGTTTTTGCTCAATATTTTTCTGGGTGAAATGCATACAATAGTTTTTTCAAGCCAAAATGTGAGTGCATTAAAAATTTTAAACAAAGGCTTTCAGTTTAAATTTCCTTCAATAGAAAAAGCATTGACAAACCTTATTTAAAATGTGGTTTAAAGCCAAAGTGTTCTGTATTTAATCAATTTTAATCAATAAAATCAAGAATAATTATTTTTTAATGACAATTTGACATTATAATAGAATTGGCAAAACATTTGATAAATTTGGTAAAGTATAAAAATTTGAAAAAACATGAATCAAGAAAGCGTTGAAAAAACTCAAAACGAAGAAGTAGTTTCAGAAAATCAAGAAATTCAACAACCTCAATTAACGGTTGAAGAACAACTTCAAGAAGAATTATCTAAAGAAAAAGACAAGTTTTTAAGACTTTTTGCTGAATATGAGAATTTTAAAAAACGCACCACAAAAGAGCGAATAGATTTATTCAAATCTGCAAATCAAGATGTATTACATTCCATGCTCCCCGTCTTAGATGATTTTGACAGAGCTATTATTGAAATTAATAAATCAAATGAAGAAGTTTTAATAAAAGGAGTGTCTTTAATTCATGAAAAACTAAAGACTACATTAGCTTCAAAAGGTTTAGAAATTGTAGAAGTAAATTCAGGAGATGACTTTGATGCAGATTTTGCAGAGGCAATTACACAAATTCCAGCTCCAAATCCTGATTTAAAAGGGAAGATAGTAGATGTAATTGAAAAAGGATACAAATTAGGCGATAAAATAATTCGGTTTCCAAAAGTAGTAATTGGTCAATAATAACATAATCAAAAAAATAGTTTTGTTCCATTTATTATGGGAAATATGATTTTTTAATCGAATATAAACATGAAACAAGATTTTTACGAAATATTAGGTGTTAGCAAATCAGCTTCGGCTGATCAAATTAAAAAAGCATACCGAAAAAAAGCGATAGAATTTCATCCAGATAAAAATCCAGGAGATGCAAAAGCCGAAGAAAATTTTAAAAAGGCGGCTGAAGCTTATGAAATTTTAAGTGATGCAAATAAAAGAGCTCAGTATGATCGGATGGGGCATGCTGCATTTGAAGGTTCTGGAGGTTTTGGCGGTGGTCATCACATGAATATGGATGATATTTTTAGTCAATTTGGGGATATTTTTGGTGGTTCATTTGGTGGCTTTGGTGGTGGATATGGAGGAGGTCAGCGCAGAGTTAAGGGCAGTAACTTGAGAATAAAAGTTAAATTAACACTTGAAGAAATTGCAAATGGTGTAGAAAAAAAAGTAAAAGTAAAACGAAAAGTACTAGCAGCAGGGGCCACTTTTAAAACGTGTACCACATGTAATGGGCAAGGTCAGGTTATGCGAGTAACAAACACCATTTTAGGTAGAATGCAAACCGCAACAACTTGTACTGCCTGTCAAGGATCTGGACAAATATTAGATAAAAAACCAGAGGGTTCAGATGTCTATGGAATGATTTTAAATGAAGATACTGTTTCTATAAAAATTCCTGCTGGTGTTGTTGATGGCATGCAGCTG
>DAINSR010000087.1:0-8518 GCA_036741255.1 Flavobacterium sp. | reverse complement strand
TCAACTTTTATAATTTGATACTTAAATCCAGCACCTAATGTAAAATATTTTCTGGCTCCTTTTTGCACATTTTCATTAAAATATCCCATTCTAAGAGCAAAAGAATCTTGATAACTATACTCTGCTCCAAGTGCCCATGTAAACTCTTTTAATTCTTCAGAAAAGCCATCTGGAGCATCATTAAATGATTGAAAAACTCCAGAAACCCAGCCCGTTTGCTTATAGTTTGCGTTATTTTGACTAATCTCTTCGCTTGTAATTTGACCATCACTATTCAAATCTTGATCTTGAGGGGTGGGAACAAGTAATTTTGTAAATTCAGTGGTTAGCCCCACTTTATTATATTCGTCAAAAATAAAATCAAAGCCCGTTCCTAAACGCAAATTGGCAGGAATAAAATTTGTGTTTGTAACATCATTGTCATATCTAATTTTTGGACCCAAGTTTTGTAGGTTAAAACCTGCACGCCATCTACCATCAAAATCAGCTAGATAAAGTTGTTCAGATTGATAATATCCTGCTATGTCAAAAGCAAAAGTTGAAGCGGCTGAAGCATCTGTGTTTGCATCTGGAATTTTAAGATTAGAACGGATAAATCTCCCGGCAACTGCCATGGCAAATCTTTCACTAAGTTTTAATGAATAAGAACCGTCAATCGCTAACTCATTTGGAGAAACGGTATTAAGTTCATTGCCATTTTGGTCTGTTAAAACAATATCTCCCAAACCAAAATAGCGAAGACTACCCGCAAAAGCACTTCGCTCATTAATTTTATTATAATATGTTATTTGACCTAATGAGATGTCGTTTGCTATGCCTGTTAAATAAGGAGTATAACTCATTGAAAATCCTTGTTTGTCTAATGCAAAAGCATATTTAGAAGGATTATATTGTTGTGAAAAGGCATCTGAAGAGGTAGCTACCCCCATATCTGCCATACCTGCAGAACGGGCATCGGCTGCTACCAGCAAAAAGGGAACTGCGGTAGTAATGGCACGATTTTGTGCAAATGCGTTATAGGTTATTAAAACTAAAAATAGGAATACAATTTTTTTCATTTTTTATTTATTTAATTTACAAATATACTATTTTATTAAAGGATTACAAGTTTCTCATATTTTTCTGATTTTTTGCCGTCTAAAGTAGATTTTACAGTTAGCTTATATACATAAACACCTTTCCCTAATTTATCACCAAAATCATCACGAGCATCCCATTTAATGGATCTTGATAAAAATCCTTCTGTAAAAATGGATTCGTTTATAGTTTTTACAATTTTTCCCGTTATGGTAAATATTTGAACCTGAACATCTAGCGTTTCAAATGGACGATTGTGATTAAACCAAAACTCGGTATAACTTACAAATGGATTAGGATAATTCAATACATTGCTGAGTGTGAGTGATGAGTCTCCCACAACTACAAATTGAATTTCTGCAGTTATCAAATTATTATAAACATCCCAGGCTTTAAAAGTAATAGTGTGCAACCCAGGTGCTAAATTTCTAAGTAGAAAACGCACTTTACCCTTTTTATAATTATCTGGCTCCGTTTCATAATAATCATTTAAAATATAAGGATTAAGTTCATTACCATCTAAAATAGCCACAATATCATGCCCTATTCCACTTGCGGTATTGATTCCGTTTTCATCTTCTAAAAAAGCTAAAAAAATAGGTGATTCGTTTGTATTTCCGCCATTTACAAATGATTCATCATTCATGTGCAATCTCACGGTGGGTGGAGTATTATCTTGAGGTGCATTCAAGTTTATACCACCTATTTTTATTGAAAAATCATGACCAGTCTGATTTTGAACACTCCCACTTGTTGACTTTGCATAGAAACTAACTTTTCCATTTCCTTCAGCAATTCTAATGTCTTTTGGGACTACAAATCCAAACTCAAATTTTCCGTTCACTACCTTGGCATTTCCTCTAAAAATTACTTCACCAAGTGTTGTAAAATTCATCTTTAATAAATTTCCTAAATTATCTCTTACACCATCATTAGCAAGTGTTTGACGTTGAATGTTTTTATCAAAAATTTGTATCGCTACATCACCATTGTAATTGGTTTGTATGCTGTCATCTGAATTTCTTACCTCGCCTGAAAGGGTTACAAAACTGAGTGCTTTTAATACATCTGTGGGTTGATTTGTATTTACACCATTAATTTTTGTGAGAACCACTTTTTGTTTTGGAATTGCAAGCATCAAAGCCGGATCGCCAATATTAAAAACCACACGTCTGTTGTTACTACTATTTAAATTTTTAGCTCGTCTGAGGGCATCACCAACAGATATTTGAATGTTATTAGCATCTGGAAATAAAAAGAAATTAAATCTATCATTCATAGAAGAAGCCACAGGAACAAAAATCAATCGTGTAGTAGTTACCAAACTTATAGCACCACCATTAGGATTCCAAAAAGTAAACTCGCCACCAGTTTGTGAATATGGATTATCAAACCTGCTAAAATCGCAAGTCATGGTAATAAAAAGGGGTAAATTATTAAAGTTGTTCAAGGTTTTAGCTTCATTAATTTCAAACAACCGTTCTTGTGCAAAACCAAATTCGCCTCCATGTCCGTAATAATTAACTACTAGCGAACCTCTCTCTATGGCATCTACAAAATCTTGTTTTGCTTTTGGATATCGACTTCCACCAGCAGAGACTTCTTGAATATATGAATCTGTATGAATTTTTTTTGCATTTATAAAGGGATATTGAGTGTTTAAATTATCAATCATAGTGTTTAAACCCACTTGAAGTGAGGCATCTGATGGATTGTCGGCATCATCTGTTAAAATTGTGTAATTGTTTCGCCATTTTCCAAAAGAGTTTATAGAATGATAATTAATTATTTTGTTAACTACATCTTCCGCTTCTTTATTAGTATTAACTACCATTCTACCAGTAGAAACATCAATTCCTTCATTACTCACAAAATACATTTGCCCCTCATCTGCATCCATTAAACCAAAAAAATCATCAGACATATAGGTGTTTAATGTAGAGTAATTTGAAATATTATTAAACTTACTGAGTGTGGGATTTAATCCATGAAAAACAGGGACAATATTGGTGTTATTTGGAATTCTATTTTTATAATCAAAAGAAGCATCACCAAATAAGTTGATGTATTTTATCCTTTTTTGTGGAGATGAGGCATTGTTATAAACATATTTTATAAAATTTCTAATAGCAGCTACATCTTGTTTTCCTGATGAAAATTCTTGATAAATATTATCAAGCAAAACGGTCTTTACATTTAATCCGCTGTGATTTCTGTGAAAATTTGCTAATTTTTCTGCTTGATTATATAAAAACCCTTGCGTAAAAATTATATAGTCTATGTCTTTAAAATTCCCTTGATTATCATTAAAAATAGTGCCTTTTAAATTTTGATTTGCTACTCGAGTATTTGATTCTTTTAAGGGACTAAAATAATTGTTTTCATCAACAGCAATGTACTTTTTTTGCTGACCTAAATTAACCTTAAATGAAAAAGTGGATTGGTTATTACTATATCTTGAAACATTATAAATATCTGAAATATCCCATACCTGCTTGATGCTACTAGCGTTTGAAATAGTGTATTGTGCCACACCTATATTGTTTTGTTGTTCAAGATTTTGAAAAACAAATTGTTGCCCATATCCTACTAAATTTCGTTTTGATTTTAATATTATATAATCTAAGTATCCCCTAGATGATGGAACACCGCCGTTATTATAAGAAATATTTATGGCTATATCTGTGCTTGTTGTCGTAAAAGATGCTTCTAAAAAATTTTCTATTGCGGCTACATAGTCAAAATTATTTAATGACGCTATGGACACTGTTCCTAGGTTTTGCTGGTTTGCAGAAACCTGAAAACTAGAGTTGCCAAAAGAAGCAGAAGCAAAATTTGCATAAAAACGTATTGGATAACTCGTAATTAAATTTGGGATAGAAAAATTAAACGTTTTTTCATTCTCAATTCCAAACTGATCTCCGAGCCATTTTCTGCCAATTCTACCCGGATTAAACAAATCCTTTTCATAAAAAGTATAATCATCAAATGTTGTAAAATTTAGCGTAGATGCACCAGAAGGTTGGGTGCTTTCTTGAATTCTTTTACCACTTCCTAAAGATGACGTTATATAATAATACGATTTATCAGAAAATAAATTTACATGAGTGTCGCTCTCTTCGTTCCAGGTATCCACACCTTCAGCATAAAATAAGATAAAATCTTGATTTGAAAAATTTCCATCTTCTTCGCCAATAAAATGAATGGCATTTTCGGTCAAATCATCAGGATAGTAGGTATTGTTAAGCAAGGGGGCCATTCGTCCACCATTACCATATATTCTAATGTTTCGTGGATCAACATTTGTATTAAATCCTAAACTTTCTAAAAAAGATTTTGTTATTTTATAAACACCCGATTTTTCAACATAAAAACGAAACCACTCGCCTGTTGCAAGAACAGAATTTTGTATGTTTTGAACAGATGGAATAGAGTTCTTCTTTTGTGAATTTTTTGTAATCTCATATACTATTGAAGTAACCCTTTTAAGCGTTCCCTTATCATTAAAAATAGGATTAAATGTGAGAGTAACAAAGTATTCGTCTCGAGCAGTAAAAAAATCAGATTTAAAATTTGGATTATTTTCTAAATTGTTTTTCTCTAAATCTAATAAATCAGAATCAGAAATAATTTCTGTAGAAAAATCAAGTAATTTGATGTTGCTATATTCACTAGTAGGAATATTTGATTTAAAAAACACCTTTTTTGTGTCCAGGTCGGCATCCATAAATTCATCTTGAAAACCAGGAATAGTAATTTTTTTTTCTAGTATAAAAAAATCAAGCTTTTTCCACTCTAATTTAACAGCCCTTTTATCTTGAGATTTGGCTGTGTGGAACATTAAGAAAGTTAATAAAAATAATAGCAATTTTTTTTTCATTGAATTTAAAACGAAAGAATTAAAATATTATTACAAAGAGGAACTATTTTTTTATTCAACAAATAATTGAAACCTTATAATAGCGTATAAGCCCGAGTAATTGTAATCTAAAAAGTGATATTTTGATATGGTGATATAAGGTTTAAACTTTGTCATACAACAAATTTAAAGAAAACAATATACATAAGCAATAAAAACGAAACTGAAACGTTTTAGAAAAATGTTATAATCAGGGCAAAATAAAAAAAAATAAAATAAAATTGCACTTTAACACTAAATTAGTATCTTGCACTCAAAATTCATTATTTACTTAACACATGAAAAGTATTAAATTCAATGTTTTATCTTTATCATTAGCATTAATAGTTATTGCTAGTTTTACAAGTTGTACAAAAAAAGGAGGTTCAAGAGGAGGTTCATCTGCAACTGGTTGGAAAATTAATGACAGCAAAGGTGGATTTCAGTACAATGCAAAATATAAAAAACAAGAAACTCCCCCTGGAATGGTGCCAATTGAAGGGGGTACATTTACAATGGGAAAAGTTCAAGATGATGTAATGCACGATTGGAATAACTCTCCTAATCAACAACATGTACAATCGTTTTTTATGGATGAAACAGAGGTTACCAATTTTATGTACACCGAGTATTTATTTTGGGTAAAAAAAGTGTTTCCACCAACAGATGAAAACTATAAAAATATATATAATGGGGTTGTTCCAGATACTTTAGTTTGGAGAAATCGTTTAGGATATAATGAAACAATGACTTTAAATTACTTGAGACATCCTGCTTATGCAAATTATCCTGTTGTGGGTGTAAGTTGGATTCAAGCACTTGAATTTAGTAAGTGGAGAACAGATCGTGTAAATGAAAATATTTTAGAACGTGAGGGCTATTTAAAAAAAGATGCTAAAATTATAGACGCAACTGCTGATGCAAACTTTAGTACAGAAACTTATTTAAATGCACCCACTAAAAGTTATGGTGGAAATCAAGAAATAGTACTTCAAAAAGTGGCAAGAGGTAGTGGAAAAAATGGTGAAGAACCCACAAATGTGTACGCTCAAAGAAGTTCTGGATTAATTTTACCAGAATATCGTCTTCCCACAGAAGCTGAGTGGGAATTTGCCGCAGTATCATTAGTTGGTAACAGAGAATATAACTTATACAAAGGTCAGAAAAAATATCCTTGGAATGGTCAATACACTCGGTCTGGAAAAAGAAAAGAAAGAGGTGATCAATTAGCTAATTTTAAACAAGGCAGAGGTGACTATGGTGGAATTGCAGGATGGTCTGACGATGGTGCCGACATTACTCAATATGTAAAAGCCTATGCTCCTAATGATTTTGGTCTGTATGACATGGCTGGGAACGTTGCAGAGTGGGTTGCGGATGTTTACAGACCAATTGTAGATGAAGAAGCAAATGATTTTAATTATTACAGAGGAAATGTTTACTTAAAAAACAAGATAGGTGAAGATGGAACAGTAGAATTAGTTACTGCTGATAAAATTGCTTATGACACATTAAGTAATGGTAAAATTATTGCAAGAAACTTTCCGGGTCAAATTGCACAAGTGCCAGTTGATGAGAATGAAACTTATTTAAGAACTCAATTTTCTACATCTGATAACAGAAATTATAGAGATGGAGATAGACAATCAACTCGTTATTTTGATTTTGGAAATACAGAAGAAGAATCTGTAGCTGAGAAAGACAAACATAGAATGTATGACTCTCCAGAACATTCTGTTTCAAAAGATACGTTAGGGAATTTGCTGAAAAAATATGATAAATCAAACAAGAGAACTACCCTCATTGATGATAATGTAAGAGTATATAAAGGAGGTTCTTGGAGAGACAGAGCATACTGGTTAGACCCAGCAGCACGAAGATACTTTCCGCAAGATATGTCAACTGATTATATTGGCTTTAGATGTGCCATGTCAAAAGTAGGTCCAAAACCAAACATCAAAAAAGCAAGAAATTAATCTTTTTTAATAATTTTAAAAAGCCCTTTATTAGGGCTTTTTTTTATCTTTACAATTATGGATTTAGAAACTATTTATTCAAAATTTTTAGAATGTACTACTGTTTCAATTGACACTAGAGAAATATCTAAAGGTTCACTATTTATTGCTCTAAAGGGGTTGAATTTTGATGCAAACATATTCGCTAAAGAAGCTCTAAAAAAAGGGGCAAAATATGTAATTATAGACAACAAAGATTATTTTATAAACGAACAAACTATTTTAGTTGAGGATTGCTTGAACACCTTACAACAACTAGCAAAATATCATAGGAAAACACTTGGTACAACGTTAATTGGTTTAACAGGAAGTAACGGAAAAACCACCACAAAAGAACTAATACACGCAGTATTATCAACAAAATATAAAACAATTGCAACTTTTGGCAATTTGAATAACCACATAGGAGTTCCATTGACATTATTACGATTATCAAAAGAAACCGAAATAGGAATCATAGAAATGGGGGCTAATCATCAAAAGGAAATTGAATTTTTGTGTGCCATTTGCCAACCTAATTATGGATTAGTTACTAATTTTGGCAAAGCTCATCTTGAAGGTTTTGGCGGAGAGGAAGGTGTTATAAAAGGAAAAACTGAACTTTATCAAAACCTGTTTCAAAATAATGGTACTTTATTTTACAATGCCGATGACGAAAAACAAAATCAAATATTGATTGATTACCAAAATAAAATTGGTTTTTCTGCTACTAACCATAAAAACACGCTACAATACAAAATAAACAACACTACTGAAAATGTTGAAATTTTTGTAGAAGACATGGTAATAAGAAGTAACTTGTTTGGAAAATACAATGCAAATAACTTAATGTATGCCGTTTTAATAGGAAAACACTTTAAGGTTTCACAAACAAAAATCAAAAATGCAATTGAAAACTACCTTCCTCAAAACAATCGTTCGCAAAAGAAAACAACAGAAAAAAATTATTTAATTTTAGACTCATATAATGCTAATCCAACTAGTATGAGTTTTGCAATAAAAGAATTTTATGAACTAAAAACAGAGAAAACTAAATTATGTATTTTAGGTGATATGTTTGAACTGGGAGAAAACACAAAAGTTGAGCATGAAAACATTTTAAACTTGCTAAGAAAGTTTGAGATGAATAGTATTTTAGTTGGAACTCAATTTTATTTATTAAAAAATAATTATCCCGAATTTAATTTTTATGAAACTACAAATCATTTAAAAGATTCAAACCTACCTGCATCTTTAAAAAATCAATTCATCTTAATAAAAGGTTCAAGAGGGGTGCAGTTAGAAAAAATATATGAAGATTTGTAAATCATTATAATAAATCCTCTGAATAGAATTGTTTTACTAATTAATACAGTCGGGCACTAAGAAGAACAGAATTTTATAACTAAATATTTCTAGGTTGCATGAAAAAATTAATACTTCAAAAAAATTAGTAAGTTATTTGTTAATGTGTTCAACATCAATGTTTATACTAATTATGATTTAAAAATAGTCCAAATAATTTGATTATTTTTTTGTTTATATTAGT
>DAINSR010000086.1:0-8566 GCA_036741255.1 Flavobacterium sp. | reverse complement strand
ATTGTGTCTATTTTAGATAAATTTGATACGCTTACCACCTCCATCAGCGAAGGGTTGCCAAAAGAAATAGAGTTACGAAAAAAGCAATACGAGTATTATCGAAATCTTTTACTCAATTTTGATAAATTTAAAATGGAAATTTAAAAATGGAAAATTCTCCATTCTCAATTTTCAATTTTTCATTAAACATGATCTATTTAAAGCATATTATAAATTATTACCTGTTTAAAGCATATTTCAAATTATTACCTATTTAAGGAATATTTTTTATATTTGTATTTTATAATCCAAAAGAAGCAACCATGGTAGCTATTATTACAGGAGACATTATTGCATCAAGAAAGTTGGAAAACCAAGATAAATGGTTGTTGCCACTCAAAAAATTATTCTCAACATGGGGGGAGAGTCCTAAAGATTGGAAAATAGATAGAGGCGATTTTTTTCAAGTAGAAATCACCGATAGTCAAGAAGCATTATTAAAGGCTTTGGAAATAAAAGCACTCATAAAAAAAGTAGCTCCCCTTGATGAAAGAAAAAAAATAAGCACCATAAATGTAAGAATGGCTATAGGTATAGGAGAAAAAAACTATATAGGAGAAAGTATATCAGAAAGTAATGGTCCGGCTTTTATAAATTCAGGAGAAAAGTTTGACCTATTAAAAAAAGAGAATAATACAATTGGGATTAAAAGCCCATGGAAAAGCTTTGATGAAGAAATGAATTTATACTTTAAATTAGCCAATACATTCATAGACAAATGGTCAGTTTCATCAGCAGAATTAGTGCAAATTGTATTAAATAACCCTGATATAACACAAGAAGAAATTGGCAAACAATTGGGCATAAAACAAAGTGGTGTAAGCCGCAGATGGAACAGAGCCAATGTAAATGAAGTAATGGAGGTGGAAAAGAGGTACAGAAACAAAATTAAATCCTTACTTAAATGATTATATTGATAAAACTAATATTGGCCCATTTTATTGGAGATTTTCTCTTACAGCCTACTGCATGGGTGAAAGATAAAGAAGTAAAAAAAGCCAAATCCAGATACCTGTATGCACACATTTTAATACATGGTTTTATTGTGTTGTTGTTATTGTGGGATTTTCATTATTGGTTATTGGCTTTATTACTGATGATTTTACACGGTGTAATTGATACCATAAAATTATATTCTCAAAACGAAAACAATAAAACCCATTGGTTTTTATTAGACCAACTATTGCATGTTATAAGTATATCAGGGCTGTGGGTATTATTTCTCAAACCAGAAATAAATTTTAATGTAATACTATCATCTTCTGAAATTTGGATTTATGCCAATGCCCTACTTTTTATAACGGTAGTTTCAGGTATTGTAATAAAAGAATTAATGTTTAGTTGGTCTAATACTTTAGGGGATAACCATGATGAATCGTTGAGCAATGCAGGTAAATACATTGGCATGTTGGAACGGCTTTTTGTTTTCGTTTTTGTGATAACTGGAAATTGGGAAGGCATTGGATTTTTATTAGCAGCAAAATCGGTATTCCGATTTGGAGATTTAAAAGAATCTAAAGACAGAAAACTAACAGAATATATTTTGATAGGCACCTTATTAAGTTTTGGAATTGCCACAGGTGTAGGAATGGCGGTGCTTAAATTAATTGAAAATGGATAATGGAAAACGGAAAGAAAAATATTGTACAAGAAAAATCCTTTGCCTTTGCCTTGAGAATTATCAAATTATCCAAGTTTTTGCAAAAGCAAAATAAGGAGTTTGTGCTCAGTAAACAGATACTAAGAAGTGGTACAGCTGTTGGAGCTCTCATAAAAGAAGCAGAACATGCACAAAGTAAAGCTGATTTTATTAATAAAATGAGTATTGCATTAAAAGAAGCTAATGAAACAGATTATTGGATTGAATTACTTTATCAATCTAGTGAATTGAGTGAAGAAGCTTATCATTCTATTCACCCAGAAATACAAGAGCTTATTAAGCTGTTAGTCTCAATTGTAAAAAGCTCTAAAGTAAGCAGTAGTAAAAATTAATTTTCAATTCTCCATTATGAATTCTCCATTATATCGAACCATAGCAGAATCTAACAACTTCATTGTATTGGATAAATTCACTAAACATTTTGAGGTGAATGAAGCACCTGCTGTTTATCAAACAGAGGCAGCACTGGAAAAGGAATTTATTCAAGACCTAGTCAATCAAGGTTATGAAAATCCGAAAAACCTAAATACGCTTGAAGCGATGTTAGCAAATGTAAGAGTGCAATTACAATTGCTAAACAATATGGAATTTTCTGATGGAGAATGGTCTCGTTTTGTAGAAGAGTATTTAAATAAGCCAAGCGATAACCTTGTTGAGAAAACCAGAAAAATACACGACAACTATATTTACGATTTTGTTTTTGATGATGGTCATATTCAAAATATCTACTTGGTTGACAAAATCCACATCACACGAAATAAAGTACAGGTAATTTCACAATTTGAACAGAAAGGCACTCATGCCAATCGCTATGATGTAACCATTCTGGTTAATGGATTGCCATTAGTTCAAGTGGAATTAAAAAAACGTGGTGTTGCCATTCGTGAAGCGTTCAATCAAGTTCACAGATATTCAAAAGAAAGTTTTAACAGTGAAAATTCCCTCTTTAAATACATTCAAATTTTTGTCATTTCAAACGGTACGGATAGCCGTTATTTTGCCAATACAGTGGAGCGAAACAAAAACAGTTTTGACTTTACCATGAATTGGGCAAAGGCAGACAATACACTGATTAAAGACCTAAAAGATTTTACAAGTACATTTTTTCAAAGAAAAACACTTTTAGAAGTTTTATTAAAGTATTCCGTTTTTGACACAAGCGATACGCTATTGGTAATGCGACCATATCAAATTGCAGCAACAGAAAGAATTTTATGGAAAATTGAAAGTTCTTACCAAGCCAAAAATTGGTCAAAGCCCGAAAGTGGCGGCTATATATGGCACACCACAGGTTCTGGCAAAACGCTTACCAGTTTTAAAGCGGCACGTTTAGCAACGCAATTGGAATTTATTGACAAAGTGTTTTTTGTGGTTGACCGTAAAGACTTGGACTATCAAACCATGAAGGAGTATCAAAGGTTTTCTCCCGATAGTGTGAATGGTTCAGACAGTACAGCAGGTTTAAAACGAAACATTGAAAAGGACGACAACAAGATTATTGTAACCACCATACAGAAACTAAATAATCTCATGAAAACTGAGGGTGATTTGCCGATTTACCAAAAGCAAGTCGTTTTCATTTTTGATGAAGCACACCGTTCACAATTTGGCGAAGCACAAAAAAACCTGAATAAGAAGTTTAAAAAGTTCTATCAGTTCGGTTTCACAGGTACACCAATTTTCGTTCAAAATGCTTTAGGTTCTGAAACTACTGCAAGTGTTTTTGGTAGTGAGCTGCACGCTTATATCATTACACATGCCATTGCCGATGAAAAAGTTCTGAAATTCAAAGTTGACTATAATGATGTCCGTCCGCAGTTTAAAAATATAGAGCAAGAACAAGACGAGAAAAAATTAAGTGCGGCAGAAAACAAAAAAGCTTTATTACATCCTGCTCGTATCAAAGAAATTTCTAAATACATCTTGAATAATTTTAGGATAAAAACCCATAGAAACCAAGGAAGCAACAAAGGCTTTAATGCCATGTTTGCCGTAAGCAGTGTTGATGCTGCCAAATGCTATTATGAGGAATTAAACAACTTGCAAAAAGAGAGCGAAAAGCCTTTAAAAATTGCAACAATCTTCTCTTTTGCAGCTAACGAAGAACAGAGTGCCATTGGTGAAATTGTTGACGAAACTTTTGAGCCTTCGGCAATGGATGTTACTGCCAAAGAGTTCTTAACCAAAGCGATCAACGACTATAACGCCATGTTCAGAACAAGTTATGGTGTTGACAGTAATGAATTTCAGAATTATTACCGTGACCTTGCCAAACGTGTAAAGAACAAAGAAATTGATTTAATCATTGTAGTCGGAATGTTCCTAACGGGCTTTGATGCTCCAACACTCAACACATTATTTGTTGATAAGAATTTGCGTTATCACGGCTTAATTCAAGCTTTTTCACGCACCAACAGAATTTATGATGCCACAAAGACTTTTGGAAATATTGTAACATTCCGTGATTTAGAAAAAGCAACCATTGACGCCATCACGCTTTTCGGAGATAGCAATACCAAAAATGTGGTTCTTGAAAAAAGCTACAAAGAATATTTAGAAGGCTTTACAGACATAGTTACAGGTGAAGCACGTAGAGGTTATGTTGAAGTAGTAAAAGAGTTAAATGAAAAATTCCCAAGCTCCGATGCGATTGTAACTGAAAAAGACAAAAAAGAATTTGCAAAACTTTTCGGGGAGTATTTGAGAGTTGAAAACATACTCCAGAACTACGATGAATTTAACCACCTCAAAGCACTTCAAGGAGTTGACATCAATAATCCTGAAGCAGTTTCAGCATTTAAAGAAGGACATTTTGTAACTGATGAGGACATTGCGGCCATGCAAAAAATTGAATTGCTCAAAGAAAGGACAGTTCAGGATTACCGTTCAACCTATAATGATATTCGTGACTGGTTAAGACGTGAGAAAAGCGGCACAGCATCAGAAGAATCTACAATTGACTGGGACGATGTGGTGTTTGAAATTGACTTATTAAAATCGCAAGAAATAAACCTTGATTTTATTCTTGAATTGATTTTTGAGCATAACAAGAAAACCAAAGACAAAGACACTTTGATTACTGAAATACGCAGGGTTATTCGTGCAAGTATTGGAAACAGAGCAAAAGAGAGTTTGGTTGTTGACTTTATTAATGAGACTGACCTTGACACACTGCAAGACAAAGCGAATGTGATAGATTCATTTTTTGTATTTGCTCAAAACAAACAGAAAGCAGAAGCATTGGAATTAATCACAAAAGAAAATTTAAATGAAGCAGCAGCAAAGCGTTACCTAACAAATTCCTTGAAGCGAGAATATGCAAGTGAAAACGGAACAGAACTGAATGCACTTTTGCCGAAAATGAGTCCGTTAAATCCTCAGTATTTGACAAAAAAGCAAAGCGTTTTTCAAAAGTTAGTTTCGTTTGTAGAGAAGTTTAAAGGAGTTGGAGGACAGTTATAAAAATGACACAGGAAGAAAAATGAATAGCCAGCCCAACAGCCACACACATTGCCAAGCCACACAAACCAACGCACAGACCAAAGCTTGACGGCAGCGAGTGTCTGTGCCACCCCTGACAAAATTGAATTAAACCCAAACGCGTTAGATTTCGTGATGAAAGCTAAAAACACAATAAAAATAGTGCTCACGGACTTTCTTAAATTTTGTAATATAGGAAAACAATAACTCGTTTGTAGTATATTTGTAATAAAAGATTTTGACATACTAGATGATGATTATAGCCGTTTCATTTGTCTGGTGGCAAACAAATCTTACTATTAAAAGAAACAAATATTATAATCAAATGATAAAAACGCTTTTATTATTTTTATTTTCATTCATTAGTTTTTCACAATCAAGCCAACTCTGGAAAGGATATTACTCATACAATGAAATTATTGATCTTTCCGCAGGGACATCATCAGTGGTTGCTGCCACTGAAAACGCTTTGTTTTCTAAAAACACCGTTTCTGGAAATGTATCCATTAAAAACTCTATAGACGGTTTTAAACCTCAAACAATTACTTCAATTTATTACAGTCAAAACTATGATTTAACCTTTACAGGTAATGAAAACGGTTTTTTAATAATTACTAAAAATGATGGGAGCATAGTTAATAAAGTAGATATTATTAACGAAGTGCCAGTGCCTCCAAACACAAAATCAATCAATCATTTTTTTGAGCATGAGGATAAAATTTACATTGCTACAAATTATGGCATCACCGTTTTAAAATTAAATAATTTAGAATTTAAAGAAACCTACTACATTGGTTCCAGTGGCGAAGACGTGCCAGTGTTGCAAACCACTGTTTTTAATGGTTTTATATATGCAGTTACTACCACACAAGGCATCAAAAGAGCTGCAATTACAAATCCTAATCTTGTTGATTTTAGTCAGTGGCAAACCTTTGATTCTGGAACATGGAAAGGGATTACAAATTTTAACAATCAATTAGTGGCTTTAAACACAAACCAAATTGTATATAGACACAACGGTTCTGTTTTTCAGCAGGTTTTTTCATTACCGCAACCCGGAATAAAATTTGTATCAAACGCATCGCACCTCATAATTACGTGTAGCAATCATGTATATATATTAAATTTTTTATTTTCTGCCTTAGCAAACATTACACAAATACCAAATACCCAAAACATTTTTACATGTGCCACAACTATGGGTAATGATGTTTTTATTGGCACACAAAATGAAGGTTTGTTTCAATCAGAATTATCAAATTTAAACGCTTTTGAATCCCTTTCTCCAAATGGTCCTTTGCAAAACAATATTTTTAGACTAGAAAAAACACACGCTTATTTGTGGGCAATTTATGGCGGATATGATAGAACTTATGACCCAAATTTAAAGCAAACCAGCATTAGCAAATTTTCTAAAAATACCGGTTGGGAGTTTATACCGTTTCAAAATTTACTAGGAGCAACCAGTTTAGGAAACATCGTTGCGAATCCAAAAAATCAAAACGAAATTTACGTTGCCTCTTATCACAACGGGCTTTTAAAAATTAATAATAACAACATCACACTTTTCAACCAAAGCAATACCGGTTCAGACGGTTTTCAAAACCAACAACTTGTTACGCCTACCTATGTTTCTGTTAGAATAAATGGCCCTGCATTTGACAAAGAAGGCAATATGTGGGTTACAAACGGATTAACCTCAAAACCATTAAAAGTTCAAAGAACAAACGGTCAGTGGCAGTCCTATGATTTTTCTACATTATTACCAAATGCAACCTCTGAACAATTTGCCCCTTTAGTAATTGATAAAAACAATACTAAATGGCTTCCAGGATATGGAACAAATGGATTAATAGGATTCAATGAAAAACTAAATAACAAAATCATCATCTTGGGCTTAGACCAAAACATTCCTAGTTTAGATGTAAGATGTGTTGTTGTGGATAATAGAAATCAATTGTGGATTGGTACTTTTAGAGGATTAAGAACTTTGTCAGTAGAACGATTTTTAAGCGAAACAGAACTCACCGCAAACGCCATAATAATTGAGGAAGACGGACTTGCACAAGAATTATTTTTTGAACAATCCATATTAGATATTGCGGTTGATGGGGCAAACAACAAGTGGGTCTCACTGGCTGGTGCTGGTGTTTTTCAGGTTTCGTCAAACGGGCAACAAACACTAAATAGGTTTACAGTAGCAAACTCGCCACTCCCCAGTAATAACATTCAAGACATAGAAATAGATGATGCCACTGGAGAAGTATTTTTTGCCACAGACAAAGGATTAATCTCTTACTTGGGAGTAAATACAAAAGCAAGCGACAATTTGTCTAATGTGTTTGTGTATCCAAATCCTGTGCGACCAGGGTTTAATGGAACAGTAAAAATTAGTGGTTTGATAAACAATGCTACTATAAAAATTACAGATATTGAAGGCAATTTAGTACACGAAGACACCTCAGAAGGAGGCACTATAGAGTGGAACACCACTGCTTTTGGGAAATATAAAGTAGCATCGGGGGTTTACATGATTTTTATTGCCTCAGAAGATGGTTCAGAAACCAAAGTGAAAAAAGTAATGATTATTAGATAATAGGCAGACAAGATGCATGTTAAAACAAAAGCAATCGTTATTTCAGTATTAAAATTTCAAGAAAAAAATTTAATTGTAAAATGCTTTACGCTCTCAGATGGTTTAAAATCTTATTTTGTTAGAAATGTTTTTGCAACCCAAAAAAACAAAACCCACGGTTCAAAAATAGCTTACTTTCAGCCCTTAACTATTTTAGAAATTGAAGCAAATCATAAAAACAAAGGCACTTTAGAACATTTTAAAGAAGTTAAATTATCGTTCCCGTTTCAAACCATTAACAGAACTATTTTTAAAAGTACCATCGCTATTTTTTTGTCAGAAGTATTGCACCATGCCATTAAAGAAGAAGAAAAAAATGAAAACTTATTTTATTATTTAGAAACCACCTTACAATGGCTAGATACGCACAGCCACGTATCTAATTTTCATTTAATTTTACTACTAGAAATCACAAAATATCTTGGTTTTTATCCTGATATTTCTAACAAAAATTTACCTTACTTTGAAAAAATAGAAGGTATTTTTACACCCATTGAAAGCAGCAGTTGTTTGTCAAAAGAACAAACCCGTTTGTTTACAAAATTGATAGCCCTAAAACTAGATGACGAATCATCTCATTTTTCTTCAACAGAAAGACACACACTGCTCAACGTGCTTTTAAACTATTATAGCACTCATTTAGACGGATTTAAAAAACCCAAATCGCTTGATGTTTTTAAAGAAGTGTTTGCCTGATTATTAAACCTAAAATACAATAATAACAGATATAACTAGTGGTAAAGTGGCATTAT
>DAINSR010000085.1:0-8576 GCA_036741255.1 Flavobacterium sp. | reverse complement strand
CAAATTTTTTAGCAAATGGAAAAGTTTAAATCATTTCAAATTGTAAAAAGTTTAAAAATGATTATTAAAAACATTTTTTAAGGAGCAAAAGTCGATTTTGAAAAGGCGAATCTTTGAATACAAAAAAGAGCTTATAGTTTTAGAAATGCTATAACCTATTCCCCTAAAAACGGATATTTATAATCTTCTGGCGAAACAAATGTTTCCTTTATAGTTCTGGGTGAAACCCAACGCAATAAATTTTGCATAGAACCCGCTTTGTCATTAGTGCCAGAAGCTCTCGCTCCACCAAAAGGTTGCATACCCACAACGGCTCCTGTGGGTTTATCGTTAATATAAAAATTTCCAGCGGCGTTTTCTAGTGCTTTTGTGGCCTCTACTATAGCATATCTATCGGTGCTAAAAATGGCTCCAGTTAAAGCATACTCGGAGGTTTGATCCACTAATTTTAATGTTTCTGCCCACTGTGAATCTTCATATATATAAATGGTAATTATAGGCCCAAAAAGCTCCGTTTCCATTGTTTTATACTTGGGGTTTGTTGTTATAATAACCGTTGGCTCAATAAAATATCCTTTAGATTTGTCATAATTACCTCCCACTAAAATAGTAGCATCACTGTCTTTTTTTGCTTGTTCAATATAACTCACTAATTTATCAAAAGACGCTTCATGAATAACAGCAGTTATAAAATTTGAAAAATCTTCTGGACTGCCCATTTTCATAGACTTTATATCGGCAATTAGTTGTTCTGAAACTGCTGACCATAAACTTTGAGGAATATAGGCTCTGGAAGCAGCACTACATTTTTGTCCTTGAAATTCAAATGCTCCACGCACAATACCTGTAACAACTTGCTTCACATTTGCCGATGGGTGTGCTACTATAAAATCCTTGCCTCCAGTCTCACCCACAATTCTGGGATATGTTTTGTAAGTGTGAATGTTGTTTCCAAGTTTATTAAACATTTCTTTAAACACATGGGTAGAACCTGTATAATGTACTCCTGCAAAATCTGGGTGACTAAAAACAATGTCTGAAATCATAGCAGCATCACCAAAAACTATATTAATAACCCCATCTGGAACGCCTGCTTCTTTAAAAACATCAATGATAATTTTTGCCGAAAATACTTGACTATCACTGGGTTTCCATACCACTGTATTTCCCATGAGTGCAGCACTTGCGGGTAAATTTGCCGCAATAGCCGTAAAATTAAAAGGCGTTATAGCATATACAAACCCTTCGAGCGGACGATATTCAACACGATTCCAAATATCCGAAACTGACTTAGGCTGATCGGTATATATTTGAGTCATAAATTCTACATTGTATCGCAAAAAGTCAATTAATTCGCAAGACGCATCTATTTCTGCTTGATAAATATTTTTAGATTGAGCAATCATGGTGGCAGCGTTTATCTTAGCTCTATAAGGTCCGGCAATTAATTCGGCAGCTTTTAAAAAAATAGAGGCTCGGTGTTCCCATGGCATTTGCGACCATTCTTTGCGTGCTGCTAAGGCTGTGGAAATGGCTAAATCTACATGGGTTTTATCGGCTACATGATAAGTTCCCACAATGTGCTGATGATCGTGAGGAGCTGTCATATTTTTTGTGTTGTTTGTTTTAATTTGTTGCGAACCAATGTATAAAGGCACTTCAATAGTTTCGTTCCACATTTTTTTGTAGGCAGCTAAAACAGCTGCTTTTTCAGGAGAATTAGGAGCGTATGATTTTACGGGTTCGTTTACTGCTTTGGGTACTTGAAAAAATCCTTTTGGCATAATGAGTTGTTATTTAGTGTTTTGATGATTTGAAATTACTAATTACCCACAAACTTACGAAGGATTTTTAAAAAATACTTATCAATACAAGATTTAATTAATTGTTTCTTACGCTTGACTTCTTTAAATAGCACGTTGAATTTAACAGTTCACAATAAGAACAAAAATATAGAAGTGCTATCAATAGGTTTCATTGCATAAGATGTTTTGTTTTTTTAAGAACTAAAAATATAAAAACAATCATTGATTTAAACTTAAATCACTCCACCTTTTGCCCCGAAAAAATCATTCTAAATACTCAAATATTTCATACTTTTGTAATTAAATTTTTCTAAAACTCATGCCTAAAATAGGAACTATTCAATTGCCTGATTTTCCACTTCTTTTAGCTCCCATGGAAGATGTGAGTGACCCACCATTTAGAAGATTGTGCAAACTGCATGGGGCAGATTTGATGTACTCTGAATTTATTTCATCTGAAGGATTAATAAGAGATGCCATTAAGAGTAGGCAAAAACTTGATATTTTTGACTATGAAAGACCCATTGGCATTCAATTGTTTGGAGGTGATGAAGATGCTATGGAGCAATCATCAAGAATTGTAGATGCAGTACAGCCTGATTTAGTGGATATTAATTTTGGTTGCCCTGTAAAAAAAGTAGTTTGTAAAGGGGCGGGAGCAGGGGTTTTAAAAGATGTCGATTTAATGATAAGACTTACAAAAGCGGTTATTAAAGGCACTAATTTGCCTGTAACCGTAAAAACCCGACTTGGCTGGGACGATGCTTCTATAAATATTGACGAAGTTGCGGAACGCCTGCAAGACATAGGTGTACAAGCACTTTCTATTCATGCCAGAACAAGAGCTCAAATGTATAAAGGTAGTGCTGATTGGAGTCATATAGCTCGTGTAAAGAATAATTCTAGAATTACTATGCCCATTTTTGGTAATGGCGATGTAGATTCTCCAGAAAAAGCTGTTGCATATAAAAATAAATATGGGATAGATGGTATTATGATAGGCAGAGGTGCCATTGGGAACCCGTGGATTTTTAATCAAATTAAACATTATATAAAAACGGGAACCTTACAAACAGAACCCACCATCAACGACAGAATTGACGCAGCTAAAAACCACTTAATTTGGTCTATGGAATGGAAAGGAGAGCATTTAGGTATTATTGAAATGCGTCGTCATTATACAAATTATTTTAAAGGAATACCTGCTTTTAAAGAATACAAACAACGCTTAGTTACCACAGATGGCACCGTAGGGTTGATGCAGATTTTTGATGAAATTGCCAATGTGTATGCTAACCATCAAATGCAATAGTTTGTTTATTCTACTAATTTTTTAGTAACCGTGCTGCTTGCAATTAATGAAGCTAGAAACCCCAGCACATAAATAGTTGCTAAAACAATTATGCTGTTTTTTAGCTCAAAAATAACGGGATATGCTAGGTTTTCATTAACCATAATTAATTGATATTGTTGCTGTATTATTACTACCACAATACCTAATACCAACCCTATCAATCCACCAAAAAAAGTGAGTAAACTTCCTTGAAAGAAAAATATTTTTTGCAATTGGTGTACCTCAACCCCCAAATTATAAAGCGTTTTCAAATTATTTTTTTTATCAATAATCATCATAATAAGTGCTCCAATTAAATTAAAAAGTGCAA
The DNA here is from genome assembly GCA_036741255.1 of Flavobacterium sp. Classification (GTDB taxonomy): domain Bacteria; phylum Bacteroidota; class Bacteroidia; order Flavobacteriales; family Flavobacteriaceae; genus Flavobacterium. The sequence goes on along the minus strand of DAINSR010000085.1, from coordinate 5,107 downwards.
TAATAATGACTAGTGTAAAAATTAAATAAACCGCAATATTTTCTGTATTCAACATTTTATATAACGAATCATTTAACTGAGCTCTTGTTTTTATAATAAGCTGTTTGTCAAAAATCAAATGTAAAGCCTCAATTGCTTTTGCTTCATTGACATTAGGTTGAATTTTAAACTCTATGTTTGTAATTTGATTTTGTCTAAGCCCCAGTAATTGTTGAGCAAGTTCTACATCACAATATACATATTTATTGTCTATTTCGTCATTTAAGGTATAAACTCCCACTGGAACAAGTGTGGCTCTTTTAAAGTCAGATTCAGATGAGATAACTCCCTTTTTGGGTTTAGGTACAATTACTTCTAAAAGGTTATTAAAATCCATTAACCCAATGGAGAGTCTTCGCCTGATACCCTCACCAACTACAGCCTGACTCGTTTGTGGTTCTAACCATGTACCCGCATAAAGTTTGTCTTTAAAATTTGTAACGTTTACAAAAGTTTCATCAACCCCTTTTAAAGTGCTAATAAGTTCCTTTTCTTCATAAATAAAAGCTACACGTTCTTCCACAACTTTACTGTAAGACAAAAAATAAGTGGTTTGTGCAATTTGTTTTTCTTGCTCTTCTGTAAGCTCAAAAAACTTACCATTTGCTGGAAAAGCTTTTAAATCGGGATCTGTAGAATTACTAAACTCTAGGCTAAATTCTTTTAATCCGCTAAAAACAGACATTACCACAAACAATGCCATAGCACTCACAATAATTCCCAGAGATGCTATGGCTGTTATGATGTTTATTGCAGAGCTTTTGCTTAAACTTAAAGCATATCTTTTAGCTATGTAAAAAGATATATTCAAATTATGATTTTTTTCTTTTTTCTAACAAATCAGGATTCAAAATAGGATTTTCATTTCCTTTAAGTGCTCGATCAATATTTTCTATATAATCTAAACTATCATCTATATAAAAAATTAGATTTGGCACTTTTCGTAATTGATTTTTAACTCTTTGTGATAAATTATGTTTTATCAATGGAGTATTTGTTTTTATAGCCTCTAAAATAGTAGGAGCTTTATCTGTAGGAAAAATACTCAAATGCACTTTAGCAATTGACAAATCTTTGGTTACCAGCACCTTTGATATAGATATGATTAAATTGTTGATGTTATTTCTTCGAATTTCACCTTGCAAAATATCAACCAAATCACTTTGCAACAAAGCACCAATTTTTTTCTGTCTATTTGTTTCCATGAGGCAAAAATACAATAAGATTATTGATTAAAGTGAGGCAAATTTATAATTTTAATTTGTACCAAAATTTAAATTCTCTTTTTCAAGCAAATGAATTTATTATAAACTTTGTAAACCTTAAATTTTCCATAAACTCCTTATTTAAAAGTTTTCAATGGAGTAATAAATTAGTTGTTAATTAAATCTAATGGTAAATTGTAAATGCTTTTGAGCAAATTTCATTTAACAAAAAAATATAATCTTCTTGTTTTTTTACAAAATCGAGTTGTGAACAATCAATAACTAAAATATTCAAATGAGTTTGTGTTTTAATAAAATCTAAATAGCCTTTATTTATTTTTTCTAAATAATTAGCTTCAATATTTTGTTCAAAAGGGCGTCCTCTCTTTTTTATATTTTTCAATAAGTTTTCTGTGTTTTGATATAAATATATATACAAATTAGGTTTTGGAATTTCTTTTTGAAAAAAATTAAATATGGCTTTATATAGTCTATATTCATCTTCTTGCAGTGTTATTTTTGCAAATAATAAGGACTTAAACATGTAATAATCAGTAACAACTAAGTCTTTAAACAAATCAAACTGAGCTAAGTCAGCAGATAATTGATGGTATCTATCTGCTAAAAAAGACATTTCTAGTGGAAATGCAAACCGGTTTTTGTCTTGGTAGAATTTTGGTAAAAATGGATTGTCGGCAAATCGTTCTAAAACTAATTTTGCGTTGTAGTCTTCTGCTAATTTTGTAGCAAAAGTGGTTTTCCCAGATCCAATATTTCCTTCTATTGCAATATAATTTAAGTTTTGTAAGAGTAAATGGTTTGGATGTGATAAATGGCTTACAAAGTTACAATCACTACTGTCTTCACAATTTTCTAACAATTCATAAATCGATTTTTTAAAATTAGGATGTTGCCACTCTAATTGTAGATCGAGCATTGGTACCAAAACAAATTTTCGTTTGTGCATTAGTTTGTGCGGAATTGTTAAATCATCTGTTAACACGCACTCTTCATTGCACAAAATTATATCAATATCAATACTTCGGGCTTGGTAGCTTATATCGTTAGTTCTAATTCGACCTAGTTTTTTCTCAAGTTGTAAAACTTCTTTTAAAATTTTTTGTACCGATTTTGAGGTATGAACTAACAGTACACAATTATAAAAATCGCTGCTTTCAAAACCCCATGCAGGCGTTTGATATACTTTAGATACTTTTATAACTGTGGCTATTTTATTATGAATTAAATCAACACATGTTTGAATGTTGTTTAATTTGTTACCCATGTTACTGCCTAACGATAATACAATTTGATTTTGAAGTTTCATACATTGCAAAAATAATAAACATTTATGGGGTTCTTTTTAAAAGTTTTTGCTTTTTTTGTACTATGATAGTTGTAAACTAAACCTATTATAAAATTAAAACTTGCAATCATGAGATTTTTAAGCAATGTGCTATCAACAATCGTTGGCCTATTTTTATTCTTTTTTATATTTTTATTTTTCATATTAATTATAGGTGTTGCTGCCAGTGGAGATACTCAGCCAACTATAGAAAAAAATTCTGTAATTGAATTAGATTTATCTGAAATTTCTTTAGATTATAACGGAACATTTGAACCCAATCCTTTTGAAGTCCTTTTAAACGAAGGAAAAAAAGCCAGTGTTACAGAAGTAATTGACGCCATAGAAGCTGCAAAAAATGATGATAATATTAAAGGTATTTCAATTTTAAAAAACAATACCATTTTAGGATTGGCTCAAACAAGAGCTATTAGAACAAAATTAGACGAATTTAAAAAAAGTGGAAAATTTGTTTATGCTTATTCTGATGTACTCTCTCAAAAAGACTATTATTTAAATTCTGTTGCAAATCAAGTTTATTTGAATCCAGTGGGCGAACTTGATTTTAAAGGGCTATCGTCTGAAGTTATTTATTTAAAAGATTTGCAGGAAAAATCAGGTGTTAAACTAGAAGTTATTCGTCACGGAAAGTATAAAAGTGCCGTAGAACCCTTTTTAGCTCAGGAAATGAGTACAGAAAATAGAGAACAAATTAGTGTTTTGTTACAATCTATTTGGAACACTTTAGTACAGGATATTTCAAAAAGCAGAAATATAGACGTTGCCACATTAGACACTATTGCAAGCCATTTGGGTGCTAGAAATCCAAAAATGGCATTAGCAACAAAATTAATTGACAAAATAGGTTATGAAGATGAATACCATGCTGTTATAAGCAAAAAACTAGGATTAAAAAGTGATGACGAATATACTAAAATTTCTATTTCAGATTATGTTGCTATTGCTGATTTACCCACTACTAACTTTACGGCAAAAAATACTCTAGCTGTTATTTATGCTCAGGGCGAAATTATGGGTGGGGAAGGTAGTGTTTCAGTAATTGGTGAAGGATCTATCAATCGATCATTAAAGGAAGCACGAGAAGATGACGATGTAAAAGCCATTGTGCTTAGAATAGACAGTCCGGGTGGTAGTGCTTTAACTTCAGAACTCATTTGGAGAGAAATTGAACTCACAAAAAAAGTAAAACCCATAGTTGTTTCCATGGGAAATGTGGCTGCATCTGGAGGCTATTATATTGCTAGTAATGCAAATTGTATTTTTGCTGAACCCACAACAATTACAGGGTCTATTGGTGTTTTTGGTATGTTGCCTAATGTAACACAAATAGCTAATGATATAGGAATCAACGCAGAGCAAGTAAAAACACACAAAAATGCTTCGGGATACAGTGTTTTTGAACCGTTAGACAATACTTATAAAGCAGTAGTTTTAGAAAGCATTGAGGCTGTTTACAAAACTTTTTTAACACGGGTGTCTAATGGAAGAAAAATGTCTATATCACAAGTAGATGCTGTTGCACAAGGCAGAATATGGACAGGGACAGATGCTGCTAAAAATGGCTTAGTAGATAAACTAGGGGGGCTTGAGGCTGCTTTAAAGCACGCTGCAGATTTAGCTAAAATTAAAGACTATAGAGTAGAAAACTACCCAGAATACAAAAGTGAATTTGAAGATATAGTTGCTAATCTATCAGGCGTTTCTATTTTTAAATCTAAAGATGATTTTTTAAAAGAACAAATTGGAGAGGAAGCCTATATGGTGTTGCAAAAAATTAAAAAAGCCCAAAAGACGAAAGGAGTTCAAGCTATGATGCCGTTTGAACTTTTTATCAAATAATGGTAGTATCTTATTTATAAATTTTTGACTTTTGTGAAGACTCATCATTCCAATTTTTGAGAAAGAAATCTTGATGACATAAAATGTGTTTTCTCAAAATGTACAAAAGAACTACCTGCTTCATAGATTTGCGAAACCCATTCCATACCTTCAACTTTGGATAATTCTTCGTGCAAAGTCTTGTCAGTTAGTGATTGTTTAGTGCCTCGTAATTTCATTTTTTTTTATTAGTTCACCGTCTATAACTTTAGAAGCAAAGGTGTTCCTATCAAATTCTGAAATTATTGAGGCATATAATCGAAGCAAAGTATCTATATTTATTCTTACTAAAGGAGCTACAGCCATAAAATTATTGTCTCTAATAAGTGTTGTGTATGCTTTATTGAGATTTACAGTTCTGTTTAATGCTGCAATTATTATCCAATCAAACAAATCAACCTTATCAGAAATAGCCGAGAGTTGTTTAACCATATTAATAATTGCCTTAGATTTATTGTCTATTTCAGTAAGCAATTCTTCTTTTGTTGGTTTGATGTAGCTCATTCTATCGCTATCTTATCAATCTCCCTCATCAATCTATCCGTTTCACTCAATGCCACAATGATTTTTTGATAGTGCAAAATGTCGTCAAATTCCAATTTGCGGTCTTTTCGGTCTT
>DAINSR010000084.1:7119-8577 GCA_036741255.1 Flavobacterium sp. | reverse complement strand
TTGTGTTTAAAAAAATATTTTTTATTTACTAATATATTATATTTGCTTCTTAGAATGTTAAATAAAAATTTTAAAAAGAATAAATTCTACTTTCCAATATGAAATTACAAATTCAATTTCTTTTAATATTTTTTTATATTTAATGGGTAGTATTTCGAATTTGGCTTCAAAAGGACCACCTGAACCAGATGGATTTATTCCAACTCCCCCAGGTTTTCCAATAGACCAGTATCTTTTTATATTGACGTTTGTAGGAGTTTTTTATGGTTTTTATGTAAAATATAAGTCAAAAAAATATAAGTCTAATTAATAGTAGATTCTATAAATGCACCTCAGATAATCTTTTCACATACTTCCCAATAACATCAAACTCTAAATTAACAGCATCACCAATATTTATTTTTGAAAAAATTGTATTTTCAAAAGTATAAGGTATAATTGCCACACTAAACGAGTTTATTTTAGAATTTACAACAGTTAAACTGGTTCCATTAACAGTTATAGATCCTTTTTCAATTGTAACATTTTTTTGATTTATATCATAAGTAATAGTAAAATACCAACTGCCTTTGGCCTCATATATCTCAGTACAATAGCCAATTTGATCAACATGCCCTTGAACAATATGACCATCTAGTCTGGCTCCAAGTATCATAGCTCTTTCTAAATTTACCGAATCATTTATTTTCCAATTACCTACTGTGGTTTTATCAATAGTTTCCTTAATGGCTGTTACTTTGTATTGTGAGCCATTTATCGCCACCACAGTAAGACAAACCCCATTATGAGCAACGCTTTGGTCAATTTTTAATTCACTTGTAATTTTTGAATCAATGATAAAATGAATGTTTTCTTGTTCATATACAATGTCTTTTATAGTTCCTATTGTTTCTATAATTCCGGTAAACATAACTAATATTATTTTACTAAATTTGCATTTCAAAATTAGTGTAAAATACTTTTAATTATGGTAAAAAATGCAGAAAATATCATTGTTGGTATTTCTATAGGCGATTTGAATGGTGTGGGTAGTGAAGTTGTTTTAAAAACTTTTGAAGACAGTAGAGTTTTAGAATTATGTACACCTGTTATTTTTGCAAACGTTAAATTAATGTCATATTTTAAAAAAAACTATGATTTAACTTTAAATTTTCATGGAATAGATACTTTAGACCAATTGATTTTAGGTAAAATAAATGTTTTAAACGTATGGAAAGAGCCAGTAAATATTGAGTTTGGTAAAAGTGATGATGCAATAGGTGCATTTGCCATAAAGTCTTTTTTAACCGCAACAAAGGCATTAAAAGAAAATAAGATAGATGTACTAGTAACGGCTCCCATAAATAAGTATAACATACAATCAGATGCGTTTAAATTTCCTGGACACACAGATTACTTGGCGTCAGAGTTTAATGAAACGGCATTAATGTTTATGATTCACGATAAATTAAGAGTGGG
>DAINSR010000084.1:0-7109 GCA_036741255.1 Flavobacterium sp. | reverse complement strand
TATTAACAGATCATGTTCCTGTAAATGATGTAGCAAAGTATTTGAATGAAGAATTAATTTTAGAAAAAATTAAAATTGTTAATACTACTTTAAATCAAGATTTCAGTATAGTTAAACCAAAAATTGCCGTACTTGGTTTAAACCCTCATGCTGGTGACAACGGCGTAATAGGAAAAGAAGATGAAGAAATTATAAAACCTGCTTTAAAAAATGCATATACTAATGGCATAATGGTTTTTGGTCCGTTCTCTGCAGATAGTTTTTTTGGTAGCAATCAATATAAGCAATATGATGCGGTTTTAGCGGTATATCATGATCAAGGTCTCATTCCATTTAAAACATTATCATTTGGGAAAGGCGTAAATTTTACTGCTGGATTAAGCAAAGTTAGAACCTCCCCAGATCATGGAACAGCCTTTGATATTGCAGGTAAAAACAAAGCAAGTGAAAGTTCGTTTAGAGAGGCATTATATCTTGCCATAGACGTGTATAAAAATAGAACTGAAAACAAAGAATTGACACGTAATCCGTTAGTAGTTAGAAAATAAACTACCTTAAAATCCGCAAGCTAATTAATTAGAGGTGTAAAAAGTCAATAAACCAAATGTTTTAAAGACTTTTTCCCTTAAGTTTCACTAAATTTGATGAAACTCCTAACGAAATGAAAGTTACAACATCTTTAGAAAATATCAACACTTTTGGCAGATTAAATTTTATACCTGCCGAATTCGATCAACTTCAACTGCCCAAATTGATTACTTCTGTACTTGGAAGTCGTTGGTAAGTTCAATGGTAAGTTCCATTAGTAAATGCAACTTTTGAATATTCAGATATTTAGAAAAAATATTTATATTTGTCTTTTTTAAATATTTAATAATTGTAGCATAAAAAATTAAAATATTAGCACACAATTATAAGAAATATTTATTGTTTGTAGTGTTTTTTCAATTATCTAGAGAAAACACAAAGACATTTAAAATTAAAATAACAATAAATATAATTCTTTACATTTATAAACCTAACAAAAATATATTTTGCAACATGAAAAAATTGATACTCCTTTTTTTGTTTTCTGTGTTTTTTTCAATATCGGCAAACGGTCAAAATTCGTTATGGACCCCCACAACACTTAGTAAAAATTTTGAAAAAGAAATATTTCAAAGAACTTCAACTCCCTCAAAATTTAAACTTTATAACTTAGATTTAACTGCTTTTAAAGCTCTAGTAGCAAAAGCCCCCTTAGATAGCTCTGAGAAAGTTTCAACAATACAAGTTTCATTTCCTGATTCTGATGGTAATTTAGAAAATTACATAGTCTATGAAGCTCCAGTTATGGAGCAAGGGCTGTCAGATAAGTTTCCCGAAATAAAATCATATATTGCAAAAGGGATAAATAACCCTGCCTCATCAATTCGTTTTAGTTTAACCACTTTTGGTTTACATGCTATGCTAACTTCTGGAAATTCTGAAACATTTTACATTGATTCTCACACTAAAGATCTTGCAAGTTATATGGTTTATAGTAAAAAAGACGTTGCTAAAACCAAGCCATTTTCATGTCTAGTTCAAGATGATGTAAGTGTGGCTGCAGAGCGATTATTAGAATCTCAAACTGTATTTGCAAACGATGGTTTCTTTAGACAATACAGACTTGCAATGGCATGCACTATTGAATATGCAGCGTTTCATGTAAATGCAGCTGGATTAAATAGTGGCACAATAAATCAAAAAAAAGCAGCTGTTTTATCTGCTATGGTGGTAACCATGACAAGAGTAAATGGTATATATGAAAGAGATTTATCTGTGAGAATGAATTTAGTTGCAAACAATGATTTAGTTATATTTATCACTTCTGATAGTTTTGACAACGATAACGCATCAACACTTATAAATCAAAGTCAGAGTGTTATTGATGCTAATATAGGAAATGCAAACTACGATATAGGACACACAGTGAGTACAGGCGGGGGTGGTTTAGCTGGTTTGGGTGTAATTTGTAGTAATTCGCAAAAAGGTAAAGGAATAACAGGCTCAGCATCTCCTGTGGGTGATACTTATGACATTGACTATGTAGCTCACGAAATAGGGCATCAATTTGGGGCAAATCATACGTTTAACAATTCATGTGATGACAATATTAATTTTTCTACTGCCGTAGAGCCAGGGAGCGGAAGCACAATAATGGCTTATGCGGGCATTTGCACTCCAAATGTTCAGCTTTTTTCAGATGCTTATTTTCATACTGTAAGCATTGCCGAAATGACTAATAGAATTATGGCAACTAGTTGTGGTACAAAAACCTCAAACGGAAACTATGCACCTGTTGTAAATGCCGGTCCAGATTATGTTATTCCTAGAGGGACTCCATTTATTTTAAAAGGTTCTGCAACCGATGCAAATAATGACGCTCTAACCTATTGCTGGGAACAGACAGATATTGAATCATCTGTTCAGGCACCACAGCAAACTTCAACTTCTGGACCTAATTTTAGATCATTGAGTCCTACGTCTTCCCCAGAACGCTTTATGCCAAGAATAGAAGATGTGATTAATAATAATTTAGCACCAACATGGGAGGTGGTTCCTAATGTGGCTAGAACCATGAATTTTGCTTTAACAGTAAGAGATAATAGGTCTCCTAATGGTGGACAAACTAACAGAGATAATACCGTTATCACTACAGCTTCAGTGGGACCTTTTTTAGTGAATTCTCCTAATACAGCTGTTTCATGGGTTGCAGGTACAAATCAAACAGTAACTTGGACGGTTGCGGGTACTCATGCAAATGGAATAAATGCTTCATTTGTAGATATTTTGCTCTCAACTGACGGGGGTTTAACATACACTATTCTACTTGCCAGTAAAGTTCCTAATGATGGTTCAGAAATTATAACTGTACCAAATAATCCTGGAACAACAAATAGAATTATGGTAAGAGGGTACAATCATATTTTTTATGATATTTCAAATACTAATTTTACTATTTCTGCCGCTACACCATCTTTTGCAGTTGCATTTTCTGGCACTGCAGAAACACAAAATATATCTGGGTGTACTATAAACACAGCAACTTTTACTTTTAATTATACCGCTTTATCAGGATTTAGTGGCACAACAGCTTTTAGTGCCTCTGGAAATCCTGATGGTTCTATAGTTAGTTTCAGCCCAAGTGTAATGAACACTAGCGGTACTGTTACCATGACTGTTGATAATTTAAATGGTGCATCAGGAGATTTTTTAATTTTAGTAAATGCTACATCAGGGGCAGTAACTAAGAAAGTGCCTTTTTATTTGAGTATAGGTTTAGGGTCAGTAACCCCTATTACTCCCGCAGATAATGCTGTGAATCAAAATTTTTCATTAGACTTAACCTGGACTCCAAGTCCTTCAGCAACATCTTATGATGTTCAAGTAGCTTTAGATAATACATTTACTACTTTGTATAGTTCAGGAACTGTAACTACTAATTCATATCGTGTTTCTGCATTAAGCCCTGATGTTACTTACTTTTGGAGGGTATTGCCAAAAAGTACTAGTTGTAGTAATAGTGTTTATGGAAATACTTTTCAATTTACAGTAGGTAATTTCTTATGCACGACTACCAGTTCAACTAATATACCTGTAACTATACCTGAAACAATATTCACTCCTTTTGTAGGAACTTCTACAATAAATATATCTTCTGGAGGAACAATAAAAGACATTAATGTTACTCTAGACTTATCTCATGCTTATTTATCTGATTTGAATGTGAAATTGACTAGTCCTAAAGGTACTACTATTACTTTGTTTGATAATATTTGTGGGGGGGCAGATAATGTTATGGCAACATTTGACGATTTGGGTGCTGCTTTAGTTTGTGGTACAAATCCAGGGATCTCTGGAACTATAAAGCCCGCTACTCTTTTATCTGCATTTAATGATGAAAATTCTACCGGAACATGGACTTTAACTTTTACAGATAATTATGATGAAGATGGAGGGAGGTTAAATAACTGGGGATTAAATATTTGTACTATAGACTCCCTAACTTATGATACTTTTGAATGGAATAATTTTATGGTTTATCCAAATCCTAGTAGGGGTAATTTTACTATTCAATTTGACTCAAGAGTTAAAGATGATGTAAATATTACGCTTCATGATATAAGAGGAAGACAAATTTATAATGAAGTATTTAAAAATGACGGTTTGTTTGATCAAGAGTTAAAGTTAGATAGCACCTTATCTGGAATTTATATCTTAACCGTTCAAAGTAGTAGCCAAAAAAGAATTAGGAAAATTATAATAGAATAAATTATAAGGGATAATCAATTACTATCATAAATTTCGCAAAAGTGATATGGCAAGCGTATGGCGACAACTCAACGAAAGACTACTTAAATGGGAAAAATGGGAAAAAAATTTGTACAAAAAGGCTTCCGTTAGATACCTAAAAACCAAGCACAAAGAAAAACCCGATTTATTCGCACATTGGTCATTGGTATATTCGTAAATGTAAATTATATTTGTGTGATTTAATACTATGAAGAGCCGTGTGAAGGGAGACTTTCAAGCACGGTTCCGTGAGAACGTAAGGGTGAAATTCCCTTGCATGACTCGATTAGGTGCAACCCTACGGACGACTGTGCAGACATCAACGGACTGACCAAGCCCACCCGACAAAACAACGATTTAAAAACTTTTTGCAGAAACTTTTGACTGTTGAAAATATTTATCGTAATATTGCAATGTGAAAATAGTTAAAAAACAATGGGAGCAACTAAAACAGACCATTTTACAGACAAGCAAAACGCCATTGCGACACTTGCAAAAGCAATCGGACATCCTGCAAGAGTGGCAATCATTGAGTATTTAATGAAAGTGGACACTTGTATTTGTGGCGACATCGTAAACGAATTGCCACTTGCACAGCCGACGGTTTCGCAACATTTGAAAGAACTCAAAAATGCAGGACTCATAAAAGGAAACATTGAAGGTAACGCTATTTGCTACTGCATTGACGAGAGAGCGATTGAAAAACTTCAAAACTATTTCGGCAATATTTCAACCAAACTCACAACCAAGAAAAACAACTGTTGTTAAACTAAAAACGAATAAAAATGAAGCTTTCACAAGTAAAAACACTTTTGCCGACATTAGACAATGTTGCGTTCAGATTAGAAAACGGAACTTTTGTTCCCGAACATTTTCACGTTACAGAAGTGGGAATGATTACTAAAAACTTCATCGATTGTGGTGGTGTAATCCGTACAGAAAAAGTCGTAAACTTCCAATTATGGAACGCAGACGATTTTGAACATCGCTTGAAACCAAATAAATTACTCAACATTATCAAACTTTCTGAAGAAAAATTAGGCATCGAAGATTTTGAAATTGAAGTGGAATATCAGTCGGAAACTATCGGAAAATATGATTTAGAATTTAACGGGAAAACATTTGTATTGAAGAATAAAACCACGGCTTGTCTGGCTCAGGATGCTTGTGGAATTCCATCAGAAAAACAAAAGAAAGATTTAGCAGGTCTTACGAATTGCACACCAAATTCTGGTTGCTGTTAAATTGTAAATATGCGACCGAAACTAAAATTTATAGACCGTTATTTAACGCTTTGGATATTCCTTGCAATGACCATTGGTGTAGGTTTGGGACACTTCTTTCCGAATATTCCTAACTACATCAATGCTATTTCTGTGGGAACTACCAATATTCCTTTAGCAATAGGATTGATATTGATGATGTATCCACCTTTAGCAAGGGTCAATTATTCTTTATTGCCAAAAGCATTGCAAGACAAAAAAGTAATCTTTGTTTCGCTATTGCTCAATTGGGTAATCGGTACAGTTTTAATGTTTGGATTAGCGGTTTTGTTCTTACGGAGCGAGCCCAAATATATGACAGGACTAATTTTGATTGGTTTGGCAAGATGTATCGCAATGGTTATCGTTTGGAGCGATTTAGCCAAAGCCAACAAAGAATATACAGCTTTGCTCGTTGCCTTGAACAGCATTTTTCAAATTTTTACATACAGTTTTTTAGTATTGCTGTTCATCAATATTTTACCAAAATATTTGGGATTGGGAAATTTTGAAATCAGTGTTTCAATGCGTGAGGTTACTGAAAGCGTTTTAATTTACTTGGGAATTCCGTTTTTAGCAAGTTTTCTTACCCGATATATTTTGATAAAACAAAAAGGGAAAGATTGGTACAATTATAAGTTCATTCCTAAAATTTCACCTATTACGCTGATTGCTCTTTTGCTGACAATTGTTTTAATGTTCAGCTTAAAAGGCAACAAAATTGTGGAATTACCATTTGATGTTTTAAAAATAGCTGTTCCACTCATCATTTATTTTGTGCTGATGTTTTTCGTGAGTTTTTTCATTAATAAAATGCTCAAAATTCCTTATGATAAAAATGCTTCTATATCATTCACAGCCACAGGAAACAATTTTGAATTGGCAATAGCCGTTGCAATTTCTGTATTTGGTATTCATTCGCCACAGGCATTTGTGGGAGTTATTGGTCCTTTGATAGAAGTTCCCGTATTGATATTATTAGTAAGAATAAGTTTATACCTCAAACAAAAATATGACACGCAATGGAAAAGAAAATTTTAGTGCTTTGCACTGGTAACAGTTGCAGAAGCCAAATTGCGGAAGGCTATTTAAGACATTTTGCAGGACAAACTGCCAAAATTTATAGTGCTGGTATAGAAACTCACGGAGTAAATCTGAAAGCAATCGCAACAATGAAAGATGACGGAATTGACATTTCAAACCACACTTCCAACAACATTGACGAATATCGAAATGTAGATTTTGACTTTGTGATTACGGTTTGCGACAACGCAAAAGAAGGTTGTCCATTCTTCCCGACCAAAGCAAAAAAGTTTCATCAAAACTTTCCCGACCCTGCAAAAACGACAGGAACAGAAGAAGAAATTAAAGAAGAGTTTAGACAAGTCAGACAGCAAATCAAAGACTATTGCAGACAATTTGTAACGGACAACTTGTAACACGGCAAAAAAGGGTAGCACCTAACAGCTAGGGTTTCGTTGGGTGCGTAGCACTAATAATGAAACATGTATTGAACCCAAAATACGCATT
>DAINSR010000083.1:0-8640 GCA_036741255.1 Flavobacterium sp. | reverse complement strand
CCATCCATTTCTAAAAACTTATTATATCCTCTATTATTGATACTAGTTTTGTTTAATTTGCCTGATTTCAAGCTTTTTTCTAATCGGTTTAAGCCTTTTTCTCGGTTGTATCTATCTTTCTTTGCTTTATCGTCAGTATAAGTAATAATAAGCTTTAAATTGCCTTTTTCAATGATTTTACTGTCCTCATTTTTTAAGGATAAAGCAAGTATTTTATCTTTGATTTCTTGTTTTTCATTTTTAATTCTTGCTCCTAAAATAAACTCGTATTTATTGGTAATCAGCTCATCGATATTAGCTTTTGATAGCAACCCAGAATCAGCTACTACTACCAAGTTTTTTAACTTGTATTTCTCTCTAAAACCATTGATAATGGGAAGCATCGTATACCCTTCGTATTGTTTGCCCTCAAAAATATCATACGCTAACGGATAACCGCCTTCACTTACCAATAAACCGAGTACGATTTGTGGGTTCTGATGCTTTCCTTCTTTTGAAAACCCTGTTTTTCGTAAATCATCTTCGTAATCTGTCTCAAAATAAATTGTCGTAACATCATAGAAAACCACACTAATTCCTTCGGGTAAGACCTTTAATGTGTGTGTTCATAACTGATTTGTTGCACAAGTTCTTTCTGGGTGTTGTAAAGCTTATCCATATACCGATAAATCTCATCCTCAGAATAATTCTTCTGTGTATATCGAAACATATATTCAGTTGTTTTTAACTTGCTTTTTGGATAAACTAAGCGATATAAAACTAAATCTTTAAACAAATCATCTTCGATACGATTAAAACCAATCTCATCAAATATCTTACCTAAAACCAGGTCTATACCAACTAATTTGTGTGAGTTAATTGAGGTTAAAACTTGTAAGTAAATGGTGTCATAATTATTGAAATCAAACTCTTGTATGCCAGAATATTCTTTGATGTATTGTTCCCCTTTTAAAACCAATTTTTCAATCTCAAAGGATTGATTACTACTGCCTATGGTTTTTACAAGTTTGTATTTACCTGAACTTTTATCAATAACTTGTACACTGATGACCCCAGATTTATTTGACTTTTTTCTGATAAACATAGAGCAAAAGTAGGCAAAATAGCACCTGGGACACCCAAAAACAAAAAAACAAAAATGTAAAAAACTACAATTCAGCTACTTATAGTTTTTAATGAATTAACGTGCGGAAGTCAGGAAAAAAAAGACTATTCGCCATTTTTATCCGCTATAATTCTTTTATCTCTGTTAGCTATTTCCCAGGCATTTACAAAAGCAAGTTGAGTTCTTTTAGTTAGTAATTCATAGTTAATTTTATCGGGGGTGTCTGATGGCTTGTGATAATCTTCATGAACGCCATTAAAAAAGAAGATTGATGGAATACGATTTTTAGCAAAGTTATAATGATCTGAACGAAAGTAAATGAGTTCAGGATCATTTCTGTCGTTATATTTGTAGTCCAAATTAAGACCAATATATCTGGTATTCATTTCTTCATTTATCTGATGGAGTTCTGTACTCAATCGGTCAGAGCCAATAACATAAACATAGTTAGGATTGTTTACATGTTCCGGATCAATTCTACCAATCATATCAATATTGATATCTACAACAGTATTTTTTAACGGAAATAAGGGATTTTCAACATAATATCGAGATCCGTGTAGCCCCTTCTCCTCTGCCGTTACATGGAGAAATAATATAGAACGCTTAGGACCCCATCCTTCGCTTTTTGCCTTTGCAAATGCTTGAGCGATTTCTAAAAGAGCCACTGTACCAGAGGCATCATCGTCTGCTCCATTATAGATTTCATCATTTTTTATACCAATGTGGTCATAATGAGCAGAAATAACTATTATTTCGTTTGGATATGTGCTGCCAGGTATGTAAGCCCAGATGTTTTCTGAATTAGCTCCTTTGTTACCAAAATTTTTTGTCATAAACTCAGCGGGAACATTTTGATAGTAAGAACTAGCACCTTTTGGAAATTGAATTCCTAATGCTTTGTATTGATTAATTAAATATTCGCCTGCTTTTTTCTGCCCCTCAGAACCAGTGTCTCTACCAGCCATTTCATTACTAGCAATAGTATATAAATGTTTGCTTAAGTCTTTTGCATCAATAATATTGAGATACATGGTTACATCAGCTACTTTTTTTGAGTGCGTTTTTGAAGATATTCCACAGCCAACAAACAATAAAATGGTAACACCGCAGGCCACAATTTTTTTCATTTTTAAATAATTTTAATTTTCAAAAGTACTTATTTATTTAGAATTTGCAAGAAACTCAGCCTATTGAAATTTTGTCAAAACCCCGCACCTCTTCAGTTACAATTAAAATTCAATGTCGTTCCCGTAAGGAATTTAATAGTGGTCTATAATTTTGATAATATTTTTTTGACTTTATGGTTTCTTGGCAAACATATAACGTATATTTACAAAAAATTGAATTGTTTATGTAAAACGCATTCAAATAGTTATTTTAGCACTATAAATAAAATCAAACACCTATAAACAAAAAGGCATAAACATTTAAAATTACAAAAAAATCTGATTACATGAAGTCAGGATTGATAGAGTCATACAGCTACATATTTGAAGAAAATCTGTTAAAAGAAATATCAGATGTGGGGACTTATAAAGAATTTAAGGCTAATGACTACCTCATTGAAATTGGCGATTACATAAAATCAATGCCATTATTATTAAATGGTGCTGTTAAAATACTTAGAGAAGATGATAATGGAGACGAGTTTTTGCTTTATTTTTTAGAACGTGGCGATACTTGTGCCATGACACTTACATGCTGTTTAGGGAATACAAAAAGTAATATTAGAGCTGTTGCAGAAACAGATGGAGCCATAATCATGATACCCGTTCAAAAAATGGAAGAATGGATTAAAAAATATAAATCGTGGCGTAATTTTGTTTTTGAAAGCTATAATGTGAGACTCAAAGAAATGCTTGAAGCTATTGATACTCTTGCTTTTATGAATTTAGACGAACGCTTGTATAAATATTTAACAGACAAAGCAAAAGTTTTAGGAACAACAGTTATTCATAATACACATCAAGAAATTGCATGCGAAATGAATACTTCTCGAGTTGTAATTTCAAGACTTTTAAAGGCATTAGAACTTAATGGAAAAATTAAGTTGAATAGAAATAATATTGAAATTTTAGAATTTTGAGTGATATTTTTGGCTATATTGGTGCTTTATTAATAGGACTTACTTTAGGTTTAACAGGTGGAGGTGGTTCAATTTTAACCGTACCCATATTAGTTTACATTTTCTTTATAAATCCTGTAACAGCAACAGCTTACTCTTTATTTATTGTGGGTACAACCTCAGTATTTGGCGCTATTCATAATTATTTTAAAGGTTTAGTTGATATCAAAACTGGATTTTTGTTTGCTATTCCCTCTTTTATAGCAGTATATATTACTAGAAGTTTAATTCTTACTATTTTGCCAGAAAATCTAATTAAAATGGGAGAATTTATTCTCACCAAATCAACTTTCTTAATGGTCTTTTTTGCTTTAATTATGTTACTTGCCTCCTATTCTATGCTAAAAAAGAAACTAAATATTGCAAAAATTCATGCTAATAGCACCACATTGAGTTTAGTAATTCAAAACTTTTGCATTGGAATTATTATTGGTTTAGTGGGTGCTGGTGGTGGCTTTTTAATCATTTCGTCTTTAGTATTTTTTGCTCAATTGCCCATGAAAAAAGCAGTTGGCACTTCTCTTTTTATAATTGCAATGAATTCATTGATTGGATTTCTGGGTGATGTACAAAACCTTTTGATAGACTGGCTCTTTTTAATTAAATTTACTTTTATATCGAGCATTGGAATTTTTGCAGGTATCTATCTCAACAAATTCATCAATGAAAAACAATTAAAAATAGGCTTTGGCTACTTTGTTTTAATAATGGCTTGTGTCATTTTAATAAAAGAAATTTTCTTTGTGTAATATAAGTTACGCACACAAAAATAGTTGTTTAGTATTTTTACACTAAATATAAATTAAAAAATGAACGTCTGTTTCAAAATCCTTGACAAACAAAAAGTTGAATGTGGGCGTTACACTTAATAGCATTTAGGAGGTTATCAAAAAATAAAAATAAGTCAGATGAAAATTGAACAAATCTATACAGGCTGTATGGCTCACGCAGCATACTATTTAGAAAATAATGGTGAAGCCGCTATTTTTGACCCACTGAGAGAAGTACAACCCTACATTGAGAAAGCAACTAAGGATAATGCTAAAATAAAATATATTTTTGAAACTCATTTTCATGCAGATTTTGTTTCAGGGCATATAGATTTAGCCAACAAAACGGGTGCCAAAATAATTTTTGGTCCCACAGCTCAGTGTGGGTTTGAATGTACAATTGCCTTTGATAATCAAGAGTTTAAAGTTGGGAATTATACTATAAAAGCTATTCATACCCCTGGTCATACACTTGAAAGTACTTGTTATTTACTTTCAGATGAAAATGGCAAACCCCATGGTATTATAACAGGTGATACCCTATTTATTGGTGATGTAGGAAGACCCGATTTAGCCCAAGCATTAGTAGAAGATTTAACTCAAGATAAACTAGCGGGCTATTTATATCATTCACTCCGAAAGAAAATCATGCCACTAAACGACGATTTGATTGTTTATCCTAATCATGGTGCAGGAAGTGCCTGTGGAAAAAACATGAGTAAAGAAACTACGGACACTTTAGGCAATCAAAAGAAAACAAATTATGCACTAAGAGAAAATATGACTGAGGAAGAATTTAAAGCAGAATTATTAAACGGTTTAACGGTCCCTCCAGCCTATTTTCCTCAAAACGTAATGATGAATATCAACGGATATGACAGCTTAGAATCTGTTTTAATGAAAGCCAATATACCACTCTCTCCCACAGATTTTAAAGCGATTGCAAATCAAACAAAAGCCACAATAATTGATGTTAGAAATGAAAATGAATACATAAATCAGCACATTCCAGGTTCCATATTTATTGGGCTGCATGGTGGTTTTGCACCATGGGTGGGTGCTTTATTAGGTGATGTAAAACAACCCATTTTGCTAGTTGCCCCTCTCGGAAAAGAGGAAGAGGCCATTACAAGATTGTCGCGTGTGGGGTTTGATAATACCTTAGGCTACTTAAAAGATGGAATAAACGCTTGGAAAGAATCTGGTTTTGAAATAGATACCATTGAAACGATTACGCCAGAAGAGTTTGCTAAAAGCTATAAAAATATTCCCGTTGTTGATGTTAGAAAACCATCTGAATTTTTAGCAGAACACTTAGAAAACGCAAAAAATATTCCGTTAGACAGCCTCAACGAACTACTCTCTGAAGTACCAAAAAACGAAAAGTTTTATGTGCATTGTGCCGGAGGCTATCGCTCTTTAATATGGACATCAATTTTAAAAGCTAGAGGCTTTCACAATATAATAAACGTGGAAAAAGGAATTATTGGAATAAAAAATGCTGGAATTCCATTAACAAATTTTACTTGTCCTAGCACCATTAAATAATTGATATACATTTTTTTAAATTGTAATAATTTAAAAAAAACAAAAGAGAGAATTATTGATTGACCTTCCCTTTGCAATAAATGAAACCAACTTCAAAAATTGTGTTGCACAAAAAACATAAATTAGTACCTTTGACCAATATGTATTGCTTTTACAACACTTTGTGGACACTCTTAATTTTAAATAAGATGCATTAAAAGATTGTTTAAATTGTTTAGAACTATAAAATTAGTGGTAACATCATTCTTGTTGCAAACAAATAAAAATGTTCAGCCAGTTTTAGCAACGCTATCGGGTAATCAAACCCCAAGAAAATAGTTTGATTGTGAGCGAAATTTTAATGAATACAAGGCTATTTCATAATTTTACCCGAACAAATCGGGATGATTTTTAAAAAAATAAAAAATTATCTACAGATGATAAAAAATTTAGTTTTAGTAGCAATTGGTGGTGCAGCAGGTAGTGTTTTGCGATACGTTGTTCAATTAATCATAACTAAAAAATATCCGTCGCATTTTCCATATCAAACTCTAATTGTTAATATTGCTGGGTGCTTATTAATAGGGTTACTCATCGGTTATTTTTCAAAAAATCAAAATGATTTCTTTAAACTTTTATTAGTTACAGGTTTTTGTGGGGGTTTTACAACCTTTTCAGCTTTTGGATTAGAAAACATTACTCTTATTCAAAATCAAAATTATTTGCTTGCATTTCAATATACGTTAATATCTGTAATATTTGGAATATTAGCTGTGAGTATCGGAATATTCATTTCAAAATAAGAATACCAATACAATGTTTCAAACTAATCAACTTCAAGAACTTAAAGAAAATTTACTGTCTGCAAAAAAAATTTGCATCATCCCACACAGAAATCCAGATGGAGACGCCATGGGTTCTACCCTAGCTTTGAGTCATTTCTTAAAAAAATTTGAACATCAAGTTGTAGTTATTTCGCCAAATGAATTTCCCGATTTTTTAGCGTGGCTTCCTGGTGCATCTGATGTAATTATTTTTGAAAGAGAAAATGACAAAGCAAAAAATGAAATAGAAAGCAGTAAGTTAATTTTTACTTTAGATTTTAATGCTCTCCATAGAACGGGAGATGTAATGGGTAGTTACCTAGAAAAACTAACTATTCCCATGGTAATGATAGACCATCATCAAGCACCTGATTTGTATGCTGCATATACTTTTTCAGATGTCTCCTTTGGTTCCACCTGTGAAATGGTTTATCATTTTATAGCAGCCTTGGGATATTTAGACCATATTGACAAAGAAATTGCAACTTGCTTATATACTGGAATTACAACAGATTCTGGAAGTTTTAAATACCCAAAAACAACCGGAACAACCCATCGTGTTGTGGCAGATTTAATTGATAAAGGGGTGGATAATTCTCAAATTCACACTTTATTATTTGACAATTCAACTGTTAATAGATTAAAAATCTTAGGTATGGCACTCAATAATATGGTTGTTTTACCCCAATATAAAACAGCATATATTTCACTTTCACAAGAAGAACTTGACCTTGCAGGAAATAAAAAAGGAGATACAGAAGGAATTGTAAACTATGGACTTAGTATTAAAGATATTGATTTTGCAGCCATTTTCATTGAAAACAAAGAAGAAGGAATCATTAAAATATCTTTTAGGTCGCAAGGAAATTTTGATGTAAATACTTTTGCTAGAACTCATTTTAATGGTGGCGGACACATCAATGCAGCAGGTGGAAAATCAATGAAACCATTAAATGAAACCATAAAAGAATTTATTACTATTTTAGCCACAGAAAAAATATAAACATGATTAAAACTATAATTTTTGTTGTTATTGCGCTCACGTTTGTTTTTTGTACTAATCAACAAGCCCGAAAACCTATTTCACAATCGTCTGGGAGTTTTATAAAAGAGTCTATTGAACGAAACAAAGTATTAATAGCATCTGAAGAAAAACTCATCAATGAATTTATAAAAAATGATAGCTTAAATCAATACATTGCCTCTCCAAAAGGTTATTGGTACACTTACAATATTAAAGTTGATGACCAATCAAGCTCACCAAAAAAGGGAGATATTGTATATTTTGATTACGAAATTAAAACTTTAGACGGAAAAACAATTTACTCAAAAGCTGAGTTAAAACCCCAAACCTACTTTGTGGACAAAGAAAACATCTTAATGGGATTGAGAGATGGTATAAAAATAATGAAAAAAGGAGAAGATGTAACCTTTATATTTCCCTCACACATTGCTCATGGATATCATGGCGACAACAATAAAATTGGCACAAACAAACCTTTATGGTGCAAAGTTACACTTAATGATATACAAAAAGATTCAACCTCAAATCAATAAAAGATAATGAAAAAAATAAACCTTTTACTAATTGTACTTTTAGTCTTTTTCACCTCTTGTAAAAAAAGTAAATACGATGATTTAGGCGATGGCTTGTTTGCTGTTATTGCCACATCTAAGGGAGATATTGTAGTTACACTAGAATACAAAAAAACACCCATTACAGTTGCTAATTTTGTTTCCCTTGCTGAAGGAAAAAATCAATATGTTGATGAAAAATTTAAAAGTAAACCTTTTTATGACGGATTAAAATTTCACAGAGTTATTGAAAATTTCATGATACAAGCGGGCGATCCACTGGGAACTGGAGAAGGAGGTCCGGGATATAAATTTAAAGACGAATTTGACAAAACTTTGAAACACAATAAAAAAGGGGTTTTATCAATGGCAAATGCAGGACCTGGTACAAATGGCTCTCAATTTTTTATAACTCATATAGAAACGCCTCACTTAGATAACATGCACACTGTTTTTGGACATGTTGTAAAAGGTATGGATGTTGTAAACTCAATAGTAAAAGACGATACCATATCAACTATTACAATTATTAGAAATGGAACTGAGGCTACACAATTTGATGCCATTTCTATGTTTAATAATTACTACAAAAACGAGGCAAAAGCACTCAAAATTGCAGCTGAAAAGACTAAAATTGTAAGTTTAGAAAAAGAAAAATACCTAAAAGAAAAAAGAAAATCAGGCACTCAAACAGCTTCTGGCTTAGAGTTT
>DAINSR010000082.1:0-8650 GCA_036741255.1 Flavobacterium sp. | reverse complement strand
CAAAATTTCTAATTCCAAAAGCAACCGGAATGGCATCAAAATAATTATCTGGATAATTTATTTGTTCACTATCTCCTAGCACCATTTGAATTTTTGAATCTAATTTTTGTGCTGCAATTTTTGTTTTTCCTACTTCTAACATTCCTGCCGAAATATCTAAACCAATAATTTCATTTGCAGTAGTTTTAGTCATTAAAATAGCTAAATCGCCTGTTCCTGTGGCAATGTCTAAAACGTTTTTTGGCTTTTTTGAGGCAACAAGGCTTACTACTTTTTTTCGCCATTTGACGTCTATTCCAAAGGATATAACTCTGTTTAATCCGTCATAATTATTTGAAATATTGTCAAACATTTGGGCAACTTGCTCTTTTTTTCCTAAATCTGAG
This sequence comes from Flavobacterium sp., assembly GCA_036741255.1. Classification (GTDB taxonomy): domain Bacteria; phylum Bacteroidota; class Bacteroidia; order Flavobacteriales; family Flavobacteriaceae; genus Flavobacterium. The sequence continues at coordinate 8,264 of DAINSR010000082.1, read as the reverse complement.
TTTTTGTATGGTTTTATATTTTCGGGCATTTTTATATATATTGAATTACAAAAGTACGTCATATAAATTCAAAAATCAAAGGTCATGGTGATTGCAAAAAATAATCAAAATTTTATAAAGTTACCACAAGCGTCTTAAACCCAAAATAATACCAATTGTAATTTTAAAATAATTAATCCCCGATAGATAATTGTAACCATTTATTTACTCTTAGTATAGTGCCAATCGATATAATTAATATATGCAATTTAATTTATTTGCGTTAGATTTTTTTATAGGTTAAAAAAGTAAAATCATACAGGTGCCTTTCATCTTTTGCATGAAATTCAGAAAAGACTAATTGCCAAATTTTTTCATCTATTTCAGGGAAAAAAGTGTCTGCCTCAATGTTTGCATGTACTCTAGTGAGTTCAATTTTGTCTGCAAAAAATAATGCTTGTTTATAAATTTCTCCGCCACCAATGATAAAAACATCTTCATTTGCCGGGCAGCATTTTAAGGCATCTGATAAACTGTGAACAACTAAACAGTCATTTGGTGCATTATAATTAACTTGATGTGTAATAATTACATGGGTTCTGTTAGGCAGTGGTTTTGGAAAACTTTCAAATGTTTTTCTTCCCATAATAATGTAATGTCCAGATGTTAATGTTTTAAATCGTTTAAAATCGTTTGGTAAATGCCACACTAAATTGTTGTCCTTTCCCAGAGCGTTGTTTGTAGAAGCTGCCGCAATAATTGTTATCATATTTTGTATTTAAGCCCAAAAGTACGGTATTATAATTAATTCAACTTTGAATATAATCTAAATAATTTCAACCTCTAAAAACTATTTTTTTAAATTAGTTTTTAGAGGTGTACTGATTCAAATAAAATGTTTTCTTATAAGGATTATATTTTGAAAAATTAAGGGAAAATAAAAAAATCATTGTTGTCCGATAAAAACGGATAAAAAAAGCCAAATTATATTTAAGGCAACCTCTAAAAACTCCTTTTTATTAAGAAATAGTCTTTTAACCCAAAATACGCATTAGAAATCTATTACAAACTAAAACTACTTCAAAAATAAGCACTTACTCCTTTTTAAAATCTTAAAATATTTATTCCAAAATTTAAAAAAGTCCGTGAGCACTTATTTTTATTGTATTTCTAGCTTTCATTACGAAGTCTAATGCGGATTTTGGGTTAAAGGCATAACGCAATAAATTAACCTTTAACGCAGTGAATATCAGTTATATATAAAATTTTTAAGAGCTTAATTTATATTAATTTTTTAAAATTATCGTGTACTAAAATTTCAAAGTTTTAATTATCTTTGAAAGGTACTAAATATCGTCTAGACGCTACCTTAGGTTTAGTTCAACAATGTATTGACAAAATGGAGGGTTAAGTACTAAACTCAACATCAATTATTCGATTTAGCTTTTATGCAAAACTGAACATTTGTGCTTCGATTTCCGCCACTTCCCATGCTACAAAACAATAGCCAACACGACATGAGACCTATAGAACTGACAAGAAACATATAGAAATTAATAGATTGAAAAACAAGTTTTTTGAAATTAAAAAAGCAACCAGCAAACGCACCAACCAAAAACTGGAGAGAGAGTTTGAACTTAAAACAGTAAAATATAAGCACTAAAAAAACTAAATTTGCTAACAAATAATTTTAAAAAATGCTAAATGACAAATAAAGAAATTGGGTTTAAAAAAATAAAAGATTTAGTTACTCGATTTAACGAGCAACTTCTTGCCTATAAAAAAAGCGACTACAACGAAACTCAAACTCGTAGAGATTTTATTGACCCATTTTTTAAAGCTTTAGGTTGGGATATTGACAATGAACAAGGCTATGCAGAGAGTTACAGAGAAGTAATACACGAAGACCGAGTAAAAGTAGGTAAAGCCACAAAAGCACCTGATTATTCATTTAGAATTGGTGGAGGAAATCGTTTGTTTTTTGTAGAAGCCAAAAAACCAAGCGTATCAATTAAAGAAGACATTCAACCAGCTTATCAAGTTCGGAGATATGGTTGGAGTGCAAAATTAAATATAAGTGTAATTACTGATTTTGAAGAATTTGCAATTTATGACTGTACAAAAAAACCTAACCCAACAGACAAAAGTAGTGTTGCAAGAGTTAAATATATTACATTCAATGATTATGAAAAAGAATGGGATTTTCTTTGGAATACGTTTAGCAAAGAAGCCGTTTTAAAAGGTAGTTTTGATAAATTTATTGGTGGAAATGCCAACAAAAAAGGAACAGCAACTGTTGACAAAGAATTTTTAAATTCATTAGACCAATGGCGAACATTACTTGCTGAAACCATAAGCAAAGAAAATAAACAATTAGACGAAGATGAATTAAATTATGTTGTGCAGCAAACATTAGACAGAATTATATTTTTAAGAATTTGCGAAGACAGAAGTATTGAACCTTATGGAACTTTGCAAAATACTCTAAAAAATGACGAATACTACAAAAATCTTTTGCAAGAATTTAAACAAGCAGACGACAAATATAATAGTGGGCTTTTTGATTTAAAAAAAGACAAATTAAGCCACACACTTTCCATAAATAACAAAACACTCAAAACAATTATTAACCAATTATATTATCCAGAGTGTCCTTATGAGTTTTCGGTTTTAAGCGTTGAAATTTTAGGAAGTGCTTACGAACAATTTTTAGGCAAGACAATTACAATAAATAACAGAGGTAAGGCAGTAATTGAACTTAAGCCCGAAGTACGAAAAGCAGGTGGGGTTTATTATACTCCCCAATATATTGTAGATTATATAGTTACCAATACTATTGGAAATTTAACCCAAAACAAAACTCCAAAAGAAGTTGCGGAAATTAAAATTGTTGACCCAGCCTGTGGCAGTGGTAGTTTTTTATTAGGTGCTTATCAGTTTTTATTGAATTGGCATATAGATTTTTATACCAAAAATCCCGATAAAGCAACTAAAGACAAAGCATTTACAGCATTAGGTACATTAAACACAACACTTAAAAAACAAATTTTATTAAACAATATTTATGGTGTGGACATTGACACTAATGCAGTAGAAGTAACCAAACTGTCTTTATTACTAAAATGTATGGAAGGCGAAACTCAAGCCAGTATTGCCAATCAAATGACCATGTTTAAAGAAAGAGTATTACCTACTCTTGACGACAACATAAAAAGTGGAAATAGCCTAATTGATACCGATTTTTATGACAACCAACTAGACTTTGGCGAAGAGCGAAAAATAAAACCATTTAGTTGGGAAAAGGCATTTCCTTCTGTGTTTAATAGAGTTGTTACTGAGCCAAAAGAAGATTTAAAAGTTATTGCCAGTAAAGCCAAAGAACACGCAAAAAAAGCAATGGATTATGCAACTGAATTAGAAGAAAAATTAAATTATGTATATGAACCGCAAGCAGAATATGGCAAAAAATATAACGGAGGGTTTGATGTGGTGATAGGAAATCCGCCTTATGTAATTGTTTTCAATGATATTGCTAAATTGTATTTAGAAAATAAATATCCAGAATTTCAGAGAAATAATGATTTATATGTTTCTTTTATTTCTAAAGGATTAAATTTATTAAATGAAAATGGACTATTATCATTTATAACACCAAATACATTTCTTAAAGGATTATATTTTTCAAAATTAAGGGAAAACATTAAAAAATATAATTTAATAGAAATTATTGATTTCAAATCTAAGTTAGTATTTACTGATGCAAATGTATTTACCTCTGTTTTCTTAATTTCAAAATCAAAGGTTACATCAAATGATATAAAATTTAAAACAGATATAAATAGTAATATACAATTTATTTCAAGGTTAAATAGTGAATTTTTAGTTACAAATCCAATTATTGAAAAATTAAAACCACATAAAACCTTTAATGATTATTTTATTGGAAAAGATGTTGGTTATAATTATTGGTCAATTGGTAATGGAAAAAAAAGAGAAAATTCAATTGGAAGTAGAATTTTATATAAAGGAATTAAGGAAAATAAAAATGATATACCATATCTAAAAGGAAGTAATTTTAATAGATATTCAATTGAAGAGCCAACACAATATTTAAGACATAATTATTCTGATTATTTAGACAGCAATGATATATTTAGATTTTCAGTAGAAATATTAGAAACAACACCTAAAATAATTTATAGGCAAACATCTTCAAGTCTTATTGGGACTATTGAAAATAATAAATATCACAATGATAAAACTGTACACATAATTTTAAATAATAAGTTTAATACTATTGATTTACGATATGTTTTAGGAATTTTCAACTCCCAACTTTTAAATTATTTATACAAATCTTATTCCAACGAAGATGGACGAGTATTTGCACAAGTAAAAATAGTAAACATTAAATCACTCCCATTTATACTCGGTACAATAGAATCACAAAATAAAATAATTGGATATGTAGAGCAATTGTTACAACTCAACAAAGACCTACAAGCAGCCACTTTAGAAAGCAAAAAAGAGCAAATCAAAACTAAAATAGACTATCACGAAGACAAAGTAAACACATTAGTGTATCAACTTTACAACTTGACTGATGAAGAAATAAAACTTATAGAAAAGTAAAAAAATCTAATAAGACAACGCACCAATGCAAACGCAAAATAGCAAAGAACAAGCACAATAAAAAGAAGATAAAAGGGCTAAAAACGGGCTATACAAAAGTGATAGTTTAGTGCATTTTTAAACATTTATACTGCATTTAAAGTCTAAAAAAATCAAGAAAGTAAGTGCTAAAAAAACGCTTTTGCAAAGCCAAGAAACGATGTAATCTTAATATTATAAGGCAATTATAAAGAATTATGGAAATATCATATTAAACCAGATTAGCTTTTAATTTAGAATAAAAATGAATATATATAATTAACATCTTTAATTAAAACGGATATTCACAGCAATTTATTAAAATAAAATGAACAACAAACTTTTCAAATTTTGTCCCAATTGTAAATCTGAAGATTTTTCTTTTGAAAATAACTTCAAATTTCAATGTAATTCCTGTAATTTTATTTTATATCACAATATTGCAGCAGCTGTAGCTGTTATTATCAAGCACAAAGATAAAATACTTTTTACAGTTAGAAATGTAGATCCTGACAAAGGGATGTGGGATTTACCAGGCGGTTTTATTGACCCTAATGAAAATGCAGAAGAAGCTGCCTGTCGCGAAATTAAAGAGGAACTTGGGATAGATTTACTTCCCTCTAATTTGCGTTATATTACTACCGCACCAAACAACTACCTGTATAAAAACGTTCCTTATAGAACTATGGATATTTTTTATGAATATAGTGTTGCATCAAACGAAATTTCTATAAATGCAAAAGATGAAATTAAAGAGTTAATTTGGGTAAATAAAAATGAAATTCAAACTGAAAGAATTGGTTTTATATCTATAAAAAACGTCATTTTAAATAGGTTTCATATAAAAAGCTAGCGTAAAATTAGTTAAAATTGTGAATTTTGTAATTAATTGCAGTCATCTAATTTTTTAGAAAATTGAAAAAAGTTAAATATTTTTAGACAAATGATTGCCAATCTACAAATGATAAATATTCTTTCAAAGAAAGTCCATGAAATATAAAATTAAAATACCCATGGCAATATTTTTGAGACACAGGAATATGTCTAAAAGGAGAAAAGTATGACTAATAAAAAAATATACAGATGAAAAGAGTAGTAGTTGGACTATCTGGAGGCGTTGATTCTAGTGTAGCAGCCTATTTGTTAAAAGAGCAGGGCTATGAAGTCATTGGGCTTTTTATGAAAAACTGGCACGATGATTCCGTAACTATTTCAAACGAATGTCCATGGTTAGAAGATAGTAATGACGCTTTGTTAGTGGCACAAAAATTAGGTATTCCCTTTCAAACCATAGACTTATCTGAACAATACAAAGAAAAAATTGTGGATTATATGTTTCGGGAATACGAACAAGGCAGAACCCCTAATCCTGATGTATTGTGTAACAGAGAAATTAAGTTTGATGTTTTTATGAAAATAGCCGTTTCGCTTGGTGCAGATTTTGTTGCAACGGGTCATTATTGTAGAAAAATGAGTTTTGAAAAAAATAATAAACAAATTTTTCAACTATATGCTGGAAAAGATAGCAATAAAGACCAATCTTATTTTTTATGTCAATTATCTCAAGATCAATTATCTAAAGCACTATTCCCAATAGGAGAACTCACAAAACCTCAAGTTAGAGAAATTGCAACTAAAATGAATTTAGTAACCGCAGATAAAAAAGATTCACAGGGTTTGTGCTTTATAGGAAAAGTGCGGTTGCCCGAATTTTTACAACAAAAACTGCAACCAAAAGAAGGATTAATTTTAGAGGTTGATGCCAGTGATCCTGTTTTTTTAAAAAAGGAGTTGGAACACGCATCATTAGAAGAAAAATTAAAATATCAAGCATCAAAAATTGATTTGTCAAATGCAACTTCTAAGGTTGTTGGAACCCATCAAGGAGCACATTATTTTACAATTGGTCAGCGAAAAGGGTTACATGTAGGCGGTACTAAAGATCCACTATTTATCATTAAAACAGATATAGAAAAAAATATTATATACACCGGACAAGGATCTAATCATCCGGGTTTGTTTAATACTACTTTGTTTGTGAAATCCTCAGAAATTCATTGGGTTAGAGAAGATCTTAAATTAGCAGTAAACGAAAAAAGAAACGTTAAAGCTCGAATTCGATATCGTCAGTCATTAGAAGATGCAACATTATATCAGTTTCAAACAGGATTATATGTTGTGTTTTCTTCACCACAATCTGCTATCACAGAAGGGCAATTTGTGGCATGGTATGAGGGCGATGAATTATTAGGGAGTGGAGTAATTTCTTAAAAGAAAATAATCCAAAGAGTGCATAAATGTTAGTTTTTATTTTATTAATTTTGGTCAAAATTTCATTAAAATATTAAAAATATTAAGGTTTAATAAAGACTGCATTTTCTCAACATGATGATGGGTGCAATGGGCTTTTGGTAATCAAGTAAACCTATTAAAATAGTAAATATAATCAGATGAAGCACCCATGAAAAAAACTCTTGACACACGGAGATGATTATGAGTGTTTCATCAGTCTAGTGGCTTATAAGTCTTCCAATTAAAATATAACGATCAGATGAATGTTAGTTTAAAGTTTCTCATATTTTTATTATTTACCAGCTTTAATATCTTTAGCCAACAATTTGTTTTTAAAACAACCAGTTTTTTAGTTACAGAAAAAAACAACAAAGGAAAATGGTCAGAATGGTCTAAGCCTAAAAAATCAGAAATGATTATTAAAGTTGACGGAGAACATCATAGAATTGTAGTATATTCTCAAGATATACAACTTTTTAGCATTGTAAAATATAATGAAGTTAAAAAAACAAAGACAGACATTATTTCTTCTTTTAACTGTGTTGATAACACGGGGGTAGAATGTGTAGTATCTATATTTACAAGAAAAAATCAAAACAATAGAAGACAGCTTTATATTACTTATGATGATATGATAATTGAATATAATATTGAAATTAAGAGTAACTAACTGTAAATCATTTTTATACAAAACTCATTTTATCTAAAATCTAACTCACAAAAATTGTCTATAACTTTATTTATTACATTTTAATTGTTAAATTGCAATGTAATTTGATAATATGGGGCTCACAAAACACATTGCATATAAAGAAGACATCAACCAAATAGCAGAAATTTTCAAAGCATTGGGTCATCCTGCACGCATTCAAATTATGTCTGTTTTGCTTTCTCAAAAATCTTGTTCATGTGGCACCATTGTAGATATCTTACCATTAGCTCAATCCACTGTATCAAATCATTTATTAGAGTTAAAAAAAGCAAATTTAGTATCATTAACATTTATAGGTAAAAGTTCTGTATATTCTATAAACAAAGAGAATTTCAAAACCATAAGTCAATTTATTAATAACTTTTCCATTGAACACAAAAAATCAAATTTTAAAACAATTGCTAATAGTTTACACAATCCTGAAATAAAAGTGATGAATTTTGATATAAAACCTATACCTACAGTAGCCAAATCAAGTACTAATTTAAAGCAGTACAACTATCAATTTAAAAATAAAAAAAATATCTAATTTTAATTACTTCAGTATTAAAGTTTTAAAATTCTTATTTCCTTTTATGACTTTCATTCACTATTTTTAATAAAAATTATAATTGTGTACAAAATTATATTT
>DAINSR010000081.1:0-8784 GCA_036741255.1 Flavobacterium sp. | reverse complement strand
CCAACTGTTAAGCTCATTCAAAATAAAGAAAATTTGGGTTTTTCAAAAGGGAACAACATAGGAGTAGCTGCGGCTAAGGGAAAATTAATTTGCATACTCAACCCAGACACTGTTGTTGCCGAAGATACCTTTCAAATAATGCTATCAGAATATAAATCAAGAGCTTGTGAGGTGGGTATTATGGGTTGCAAACTCATTGATGGAACAGGACATTTTTTACCCGAATCTAAAAGAGGAGTACCCACGCCCTGGGTTGCTTTTACAAAAATATTTGGTTTATACAAGTGGTTTAAACATTCTAGACTATTCAACGCCTATTATGCACAGCACATAACAGAAAATCAATCAGGAGCAGTTGAAATTCTTGTGGGTGCTTTTATGATGCTTGAACGCAAATTATACCTAAAAATTGGTGGTTTTGACGAAAATTGTTTTATGTATTCAGATGACATAGACTTGAGTTATATGGTTTTAAAAACAGGCAAAATAAACTACTACATTCACAAAACATCAATCATTCACTATAAAGGAGAAAGCACAATACGCAACAAACATTACATGAAACGTTTTAAAGATGCTATGGTGTTTTTTTATCAAAAGCACTTTAAATCTAACAAATCTAAGTTTTCATTATTTGTTATCTTTATGCACATAGGAACGTTTTATTTTAGTTTGATTAAAAAAAATCAAGTTCCCACAAAAAAGAAAAATCCAGAGGAATATGTTATTTTTTCAAATAAAAATCTAAATCTAAAACGGGGAAAAAAAATAACATATCTAACTAATTTTAATCAGTTTACAAACAACCCAAACAGTAGAATAGAAATATTTTTTGATACTCAATGCTTTACTTTTAAAGAAATAATAAACTTTATGGAGTTGCAAAAAGCAAGTAACATAACATTCAAAAACTACATTGGGCAATCAAATTATTTCATTGGAAGTAATTATTCAAATGATAAAGGCGAAGTGCTTTTTGAAAACTAAACTTAAACCCAAAATCCGCATTAGACTTCGTAATGAAAGCTAAAAATACAATAAAAATAAGTACTCACGGACTTTTTTAAATTTTGGAATATAATAATATTTTAACATTTTAAAAAGGAGTAAGTGCTTATTTTTGAAGTAGTTTTAGTTTGTAATAGATTTCTAATGCGTATTTTGGGTTAAATATACCTCTAAAATTAAATTTAGAATTTAGAAGTAAAAACTCAAAACAATTATTATTTTTACAATTGATTTTTAAAATTAACGCTACAAAATAGAATGGTAAAGTTTGAATTAAAACTTCCAAAAATGGGAGAGAGCGTTGCAGAAGCAACCATAACAAATTGGTTAAAAAAAGTGGGCGACTCGGTTGAAATAGACGAGCCTGTTTTAGAAATTGCAACAGACAAAGTTGATAGCGAAGTGTTGAGTGAAGTTTCTGGGGTTATATCAGAAATTCTTTTTAATACTAATGACCTTGTTAAAGTAGGAGAAACCATCGCTATCATTGAAACGGAGGATTCTCAAATATCTGAAAATGAATTAGATATTGAACTAACCACCGTTCCAGTTGCCCAAGAAATAGAAGGACAAATAAATTCTTTAAAAGCAGATTTGAATTTTGTCCCCGATTTTTCATTAGAAACCACAGAGCAAGACAAATTTTTTTCGCCCTTAGTAAAAAGTATTGCTAAACAAGAAGGAATTTCATTAGTAGAATTAGAAAAAATTAATGGTTCAGGAAAAGATGGAAGAATAAATAAAGATGACATACTGCTTTATATTAAAAACAAAAAAAATCAAGGAGACACAAACCTAGATGACACTGTGCTGCAAGAAAAAATGCAACAACCTGTTGTTCAAAATTTTACAGCAAACACTATGCAGCCCCCAACCTCTATAAATGGAGGAGACGAAATTATAGAAATGGATCGCATGCGAAAGTTAATTTCTGGCTACATGGTGGCATCTTTGCAAACATCGGCTCACGTTCAGTCGTTTATTGAAGTTGATGTAACTAATATGGTCAAATGGAGAGATAAAGTTAAAAATGCCTTTGAAAAACGAGAAGGAGAAAAACTAACGTTTACGCCACTTTTCATGGAGGTTATTGCAAAATCACTGAAAGATTTTCCTATGATGAATATTTCAGTTGATGGCGAATATATTATTAAAAAGAAAAATATTAATTTAGGAATGGCTGCTGCATTAGCAAACGGAAACCTAATTGTTCCTGTGATAAAAAATGCAGACTTGCTCAATCTTGTGGGTATGGCAAAAGCTGTAAACGATTTAGCACACCGAGCCAGAACAGGAAGGCTAAAACCAGATGATACACAAGGAGGAACTTATACCGTTACAAACGTTGGTACATTTGGATCAGTCTTTGGCACTCCCATAATTAATCAGCCACAAGTGGGGATATTAGCACTGGGTGCCATTAGAAAAGTACCCGCAGTTATAGAAACTCCCGAGGGCGATTTTATAGGCATTCGTCAAAAAATGTTTTTATCGCATTCTTATGACCACAGGGTTATAGATGGTGCATTGGGCGGAAATTTTGTAAAACGAGTTGCCGAGTATCTTGAAGCATGGGACATTCACAGAGAAATATAAATTGAAGCCATTTAAAATGTCTATATTATATTATTTTAAACTTGGTTCAAAATCTTAAATAATTGGCAATCAATTATTTTGAAACTGAAATAAATTACCTGTACACAACTAAAAAAATAAAAGCGTGGGGTAGTAAACAAGTTTAGCATGGCACTGTTGTACCATGAAGCCGTTTAAACTTTTGCCAATTGATATAAACCCAAAATGCACAACATTTTTTTTTAATTTGGTGTCGTTTTTTAAAATATCTATGATTATTCTATAGCAATTTTGTCAATCTCTTTCATGATTTTGTCAGTTTCTGTTAATGCTACAATGATTTTTAAATAATGTAGAATGTCCTCTGTTTCAAGCACTCGATCTTTGCGGTCTTTTAGCCATTTTTGAGCCGGTTGATAGCCACCAATATAAAAATCCCAAGCAACTTGGGGAACTTGGTCAAAATATTGACTTTCATTAATAAACACTTTACTGTTCTCAAATTTAATTTTACCCACCACATTAGTCCCAGTGATGGGATAAGTGGCCATAAATTGTTCAACTACGGGGCTTTCTAATAAATGAATTTGCCTAATTTGTGAGCCGAGATTTGACAACTTTTGAAAAGTTGCCAAATCTTTTGGATAAGGAACTCTTGGAAAATCAATTTTTAAAAATTCTTTGTATTTTTCTCTATACGTTGGCGAATGCAACACTGCATAAATATAGTCTAAAATATCTATTGGAGCCAATTCCCCTGCTTCAGAGGGGGTGGCCTTTTCATTTACAAATGTTAAACCCAGATTTTCTGCTATTGTACTAACTATTTCTGGGTTTAGATTGGGGGTTCGTTCCGTAGCTTGATCAATAGTTTGCTGTCCGTTGGTGTCTGGGTAAAGGTAGAGGGGGAAAGAGTACGAAGCACTACCTATTAAATGTGCATCATAAATATTTTGAGTAATAAAACAATCATTGTAAGATTTATCTTTATTCATCATTATTTTCTCTAAAACTAAACCGATATTTTTATTACTTAAAAAATGACTCATAACTTCTGCTCTAGGATAGCAATGAAAACCTTTAGATTTACCAGAATAAAAAGTCCATTTATCATCAAATGGTCTATAACTTATTTTTGTAAAAAATCCTTTATCAGGAAAATGATTAACTAAATCTTTTTTTGCATAGCCAACCTGCCAATCTCTAACATCTTTACCTAAATTAAATTTTATCCTTGCATCTTCATCGTTAAGTTTTAAAAAATCATTAATCACTTTTTCAACATCTTGCTTTGTGTTATGAATTGTAAAACTATCTCTTGCTGTAACAATTCCAACATTATTTATCTTAAACAGTTCATTTATTTTAAAACCTAAATCATATCCATTTTGTGAATCAAAATTTTTATCAACAAAAAAATAATTGGGAGAGGTTATTGGCAATTCTTTAAATGGAATGGTTTTCAATGAACTTTTGTTTAACGTATCATATTTAAACTCTCTTTTGCCATATAAGTCAAAATGAAATACTTTGGCTAATTGTGTACCCCGTTCTTCGGACACCCCGCTGGTGGGGGAGGATTTTTTGCCTGTTTTTACAAAGATGTTGATGGAAACTCCCTGCATAATATCAAATACATTAACATCTGCTGAACCATCTGGAGCAGTTTCTTTTTTCTTGCTGTTTCCGTGTAGGTCTATCGTATAAATTTTATCATAGGTTTTTAGCAAATGCCATCGCATTCCTCTAAAAGTTGGGTTGTCTAAGTATCCGTGAGGATTGATAAACGCTAAAATGCCTTGTCCGTTTTTTTCAATATAATGCTGTCCGTATCGCAAAAACTTTACATAATCATCATTTATCCATTTTGGATTTCTTTCTTGAAGTTTTTGAAGTCCTCCTGGTTCTTTTTTATAATCTTCCATCAATTTCATAATCCATTCGCCTTTGTTAGCACTTTCGCCACTATAAGGCGGATTACCTATCACACACATCACAGGGGTGTCTCTTTTTACTTCATTGGCTTGGTCAGATTCTTCAGAAAGTAAACTTCCCCACAAAGTTCCAGAGTCGGGGTTGGCTTCTTCTAAAGAGTTGGTTAAAAAAACCCGCAAACGTTGGTCTTTTGTAGGCACATAACCGGTTTCGGTGAGTAGCATATCTAATTTTAAATGAGCCATGGCATAAGAAGCCATTAGCAATTCAAAACCGTTTAAGCGAGGTATTAAATCTTCCTCCACATATTTGCTCCAAATACCCTGAATGCCTTGGTATTTTTTGTGAATGTGTTTGATGGTTTCTGCTAAAAAAGTACCGGTTCCGGTGGCTGGGTCTAAAATTTGCACCTGATGTACTTCTTTTTCAATGGTTTTGCCTTGATTGTTTACTTTAATTTTTTTCTTGGATTTGTCTGCCAAACCGTCGGGCAGATTAAATTCGGTTTTTAAAATATCATCCACGGCACGCACAATAAAATTTACTACCGGCTGTGGCGTGTACCAAACGCCTCTTGACTTTCGCAAGGCAGGATTATAAGCCCCTAAAAAGGTTTCATAAAAATGAATAACCGGGTCTTCTTGCTTGGTAGATTTACCAAAATCTTTCATTATTTTTAGTACGTCAGTAGCTAAAAACACACTAACCAACTCATCAATAATCCAAACCAAACGAATGTCTAAATCTTCATCGGCTATGTCTTTAAAAAGCTTTCTTAAAAAGGGGTTACTTTTCGGAATTAGTTTTACGGCTTCCTCTCTAGAAAAAGTTTCTAACGTTGGGTCATGGTATCGGGCAGCAAATAAGCCATAAGCAATAGTTTGTGCATAAAGGTCAGAAAATGATTTGTTATCAATGTCAGCAATCAACGTTTTTTTAAATGATAACATTTGCCTTTTTAGGTTAGATAATTGTTCTTTTTCATCGTCTTCATTTAACGATTTTTCAATAATATTTGCCATTAAACGAGATTTACCAGCCATCATTTCGGCTAACCGTGTGGGCGATTTGATGGATTGAGAAATGGTTTCGGTAAAGTTTTTAAATAAAGTGGTAAAGGGCAAAAAATTTTCTGTTAATGAAACTATTGAGCCGTTTTCTAGTTTGCCAATGGCAATTTTTATGATAAAAACACCTTCTTTATAAAAGTGAAAATCTAAATAATCGGTTATAATTAAGTTAGAAAGTCCGGTTTTGTAGCGGTCAAATTGTTCTTGGTTTCCGGTTTTCTTTTTCCCTTCAAGGTCTGCATCGCCTATATCTTTGGCTTCAATAAACCCAACGGGAATTTCACCACGAGTGATGATGTAATCTGGCGCTCCACATTTTTGTCTTTTAGGCTCGTTAGTAGCTCTAATTTCAGGCACTAAAGATTCTAACAAATTTTGTAAATCTCCACGAAACGTGTGTTCAGTTGCGTTTCCTAACTTATACCGTTGGTTAATGGTTTCAATGTATTGTTGAATGGTCATAGAATTATAAAAAACCGCAATTTAATGTAAAATGGGGGGGTATGCAAATTGGGGAGTATTAAGAATTTTTAAAATACAATTATTCTTTATAATATTATTCTTATAATTGCGTTATTAATCTGTTATAAACACATCACATTTTAAAATAAAAGAAATATGAAAAAATTAATTGTACTAGCATTATGCGTTTTAGGATTAACCGCATTTGCACAAAAAAAAGAAAGAAGAGACAAATTTAAAGAAATGACTCCCGAGCAACGTGTTGAGGTTAGGGTAAAAAAAATGACAAAAGATTTAGATTTGAATGCAACGCAGCAAAACCAAGTTAGAGAATTATTTCTTGCTCAAAAAGAGGATAGAGAAAAGTTTGTGGAGGAAGTAAAAGCTTGCCGAGAAGCACATCAAAAAGTAACTGAAGAACAAAGAGAAAATGCCAAAAATAAAATGGAAGAAAAAAAAGAGGCTACAAAATTAAAAATGAAATCCATTTTAACTGATGCGCAATATGCCAAATGGGATGCTTCTATGCAAGAACGAAAAGAAAAAATGGAGCATCGAAAAAGAGAACACGAAAAAAAATAAAAGAGTTTTTGTAATAAGAAAGAGTTTTTAGAGGTGTCTTTAAATATTTGGCAATCAATTATTTTAGCAACTGAAGTAAATTCACTAAACACAACTAAAAATAAAAGGTTCAATAGTAAACAAGTTATGCCTAACACTATTGTAATTTTTAGACACCTCTTATGTGTTGCTAATTACATTATATCCTATCAAGTTTGCATATAGAAGTGATTTAAACTTTAGATGTCTTATAATTTAGCAACTATTTTTTTAATATCCTGTTCCTTACTTTTTGGATAAATCAACAAAATATCATCTTTATCCACAATAATGTAATCATCTAATCCATCAATAACAATAATTTTTTTATTACTCGCTCTAATAATATTGTTAGATGCATTTTCTAAAACCACCGTTGCATTAACTACGGCATTTTCATGTTCGTCTTTGTCAAGTTTTTCATGAAGTGAACCCCAAGTTCCCAAATCGTTCCAGTCAAAAGTTGCCGGAAGCACATATACATTTTTAGCTTTTTCTAGCACCGCATAATCAATAGAAATATCTTCTGCCAATGCGTAATTATCTACAATAAAACGGCTTTCTGAAGTTGTATTAAAGTGTTCCATTCCACTTAAAAACAATTGATACATAGCAGGTTGAAAAGTTTCAAATGCCTTAATAATTGATGCAACACTCCATATAAAAATACCCCCATTCCAAAGAAAATTACCACTGTTTAAAAATGCTTTTGCCGTTTCATAATTAGGTTTTTCTCTAAATTGATTCACCTGTTTTATAGCATTATGATCAGATTTATTATATTCAATGTATCCAAAACCAGTATTAGGAAAGGTTGGTTGAATACCCAAGGTCATTAAGGCGTTTTTTGAAGCACAAAAATCAAAACACTGTTCTAAATTTTGTTTAAAAACTTCTTCATTTTCTATCCAATGATCGCTAGGTGCTACCACAATTAAAGCATCAGGATTTTGTTTTTGAATTTTTAAAGAGGCATACAAAATACAAGGTGCAGTATTTCTCATTGCGGGTTCTAACAGCACTTGCTCCTGTTTAACTAAGGGTAATTGTTCTAAAACAATGTGATTGTATTTTTCGTTTGTTAAAATTAGTATATTTTCAACAGGAATTAACTTTGCTAATCTTGAAAATGTTTTTTGTATTAAAGTATCACCCGTTCCTAGCATGTCATGAAATTGCTTTGGAAATTCAACCGTACTCACAGGCCAAAAACGAGATCCAACACCACCCGCCATCAATATGGCATAATAATTTTTATTCATTTGTAGTTATTTATTGTTTTTTATCAGTACTCAGTGATTTTCAATGGTTTGAGGCAAATATGTTGTTAATGCAATTCATAACTAATGTATAAAAACCTTGATTACTAATGCACAAATGTACTTATTTTTTACTCTTCAATCATCTATCCTGGTATAATTTCTACCTCAGCATTTGCGTTAAACAAATATCGCTTTCCGGAACTGATTTCTAAGCATTCGTATCGCTTTACTCGAAGACCAATTTTCTTGAAAACTCTACCACTTTTAATTCTAAACAAACCTCCGTTTGGCACTTCATGTATAAAAAAAACATCTGGTTTACGTTCGTCAAATTGTTTTAAGGCATACGCCAAATGGGCATCGGTGTCGCTACTTGCTGAGGGATTTTTAAAATGATTAGCCACTAATGGCAATATAGCATGCGGAAAAACTTCGGGTCTTATAAAAGGAATCATCAATCGCTGAAACGTATGCTTCCACTCCACTCCATGTGCTTTTATATGTCGTCCATATTTTTCAAAAGCTACTAAGTGGGCTATTTCATGAATAAGCGTAATTAAAAACCGATATTGATTCAAATTTGCATTAACCGTTATCAAATGAAAACCCTGTGTATTTTTTCTATAATCGCCATGGCGTGTTTGACGTTCATTTACAATTTTAAGATGTACATGATGTGCTTTGATTAATTCAAAACAATGATGAACGGCAAACTCTGGAAGATATTTTTCTAAAACTGCTGACAAGGAAATAACTAAAAAAATAAATGGTTTTACTGAATATTTTATGAAAGTTGTAAATTTACAAAATGGAATATGATATAAAGTACTAAATAATGTTCATCTAAATCTCTTTTTAGCCACAGCTCAATC
>DAINSR010000080.1:385-8813 GCA_036741255.1 Flavobacterium sp. | reverse complement strand
ATTTCAGATTCATTGCTTAATTTGGTTGTAATGAAACAAATAGTGGAACGGCATTTAATTTTGTTCAAGAAGCTGGTTTGAACAATTACCAATGGTCTTACTTTTCCTGTTCTGGCACCAATTTGAGGATTCAAGTCATCCAACCAAATTTCAAATGGATTCATATAGAGTATCTATTTGTTGAAATTCTTTTAAAACTTCCATAGAATTTTCTGAAACTAATTTTGATTCAAAATGTAGTTTCTGCTATAAAATAACTCTGCTTTGAATTTTTATTGTAATATTTCAAAGCCTCATTTATATATTTATTTTGAGGTTTTTTTAATTGATTTAACAATGCTTTCTGTTTCCCCATAAATAGAATCGTCTAGTTTTAAGAAATTGTTTTCATAATTGAAAAAGTTAATATTACAAATGTATATTTTTTTTGTATATCCTTTTTATGTTTTTTTAAACAACAAAGTTGCATTTGCTAGTTGAATCTACCGCTCATTTTTGAATTAGTTTTAGTTTGTAATAGATTTGCTTCGCCAGTTCAAACAGAGCTCTCGGGTCTAATCTGTATTTTGGGTTGAAACATATTTGCTTAATAAACCACAACAGACACAGGTGTTTTTGATTATTTTATAACAAGCTTATTATCAGGATTTATAGCGTATTCTAGTTTCCTAAAAAATGTTCTATTAATGTAGATTTTCAAGACAATAGACTGACCGCTTACTTATCTATTACATCAAACTCACGTTAATGTAAAGGAGTTATTTTTTGTGGTACTAGATATTTAATCTAAAAAATTTTCACCTTTTTTCCCATTCCAACTGCCCACAAATTTGTAAGGATAAAATCGTGCAAAAAGTTCTTCTTTATACCATTTGAGGGTTCGGGTTAATTTTATTACTTCTTGATGCTTTTTGTTTTTATAGGCATATTGCATCATTTCTGATTGTGTTTTCCATATACTAATAGTGGCTTGTTGCACTAGTGGCCATTCTCCCACACCAATAGATAAAACTAAACCACTATGCTCGTCTAAACTTTTGCTCACATTTGCTACCCTTTTCCAAAATGAGATTAATTTAGTGAGTTTAATAGTTGCTCTAGTTAAAACCATTATAGGGTTGTTTGTTGTTAATGAAATGGTTGATATAAATGGCTGTTTTGTATCCCATTTTCCATGAGCTTCGGCTAAACGAGCAAACACGGTTAGGGTTTCTTTGCAATTAAATTTGTATTTCTTGTAAAATGGGTGGTGTTCAAAAAACGTTTGCGCATCATTTTCAGATTCCCAAACACACATTAACACATACGTTCCAAAATTTGGTTTTGAACTAAAACCGTTTGCTGCTCCAGACCCTAGTAGTTTATAAAATACCAGTCCTTTTGTTTTTTTTAGTTTTTGATGTACAAATTGCATTTGAGACAATGCCCAAAATTTGTTAGCAAAACCATCTAACTTAAAAAAACTACAAGTTGTAATTTGGATCATTATATAATGGTTTTTATTAATGTGTTATTTGCTGATAATGAAAAGAATACAAAAAAATATTTAGATAAGATTATGAAGATGACTTAACTTGTTTTATAGCCGCATCAATGTATTTTCTTTTAATAATTAGCATTCCAAAACTTTCTCCACCTTCTTTTCCTATGTTTTTGTGATGCATTTTATGAGCTCTTCTAAGTGCCAAAATATAAATATTCTTTGATTTTGTAAAAACTTTAAAACGTTGATGAATGATTAAGTCGTGTACAAAAAAATAAGCAAGTCCATAGAGTAAAATTCCAAAACCCACCCAAGTGTACCACGCATAATCATTTTTTAAGCCATACATAATGAGTAGCCAACTGGGAACGGCATAAATTATGAAAAAAAGGTCATTGCGTTCAAACCAACTTTTATGGTCTTTTTTGTGATGATCTGCATGAAAATACCACATGAAGCCATGCATAATGTATTTATGATTTGCCCACGCAGAAAATTCTGTTGCCACAAACGTAACTAGAATAATGCTTAAGTTAATGAAAAATTCCATACTAAATAAATATAAATAATGACAAAAAGAATAGTATTTGTAAAATTAAAATAACTAACGAAACTGTTCTATTTCCCTTGATAATTGCAGGATAAAAAAAATATGATGTAAAAAATGCAACACACACCCAGCCTAAGTAATTGTGTAGCTCTGGGTATCCGTTATTAAATTCCCAAAAATCTAATTTTGGAGCTACTTGTTCTATTAGCAAGTCAATGAGGGTAACTAATACTGCTGCAACAAGTAAAACCTTATGTTTGTTTTTGAAAAATGGACTAACAGTGATTATTCCTGCACAAATTAATAACGCCCAGTTTACTGAAATTACTAAAGGAACCTCTAGTAATTTATACCCTAAACCGTTTCCGTAGTTATAATTTCCAAAAATCAGTCCTGTTTTAACCCCTACAACTTCAATTAAAAATCCCAAAAATGCAATTGAAAAAAAAGCAAGTAAAAAATTTTTATTCCCCAATGGACTATAAATTAAAAAAACAAAGCAAGTGAGCAACAAGGTATATGGTGTAAAGGGGCTAAAAAAAGATGGATTGAGTACAAATCCCAAAGAACCAGATATATATACTAAAATTAAAAAGTATAGAAAGTAAGATTTATATTTTTCCTTCATTATTTTTCTCTTTCTGCTATGAGTTGGCTCGCTATTTTTGCACTAAAAAGACACAGCGGAATACCACCCCCTGGATGTACACTACCGCCCACAAGATACAAATTATTTATGGTTGATGAAAAGTTTGAGTGTCTCAAAAATGCAGCAAAAGTATTATTGCTAGAATTTCCGTATAGAGAACCACCAAAAGATGATGTTTGATTTTCAATATCAACCGGATTTAGAGTGCTTTCTTCAACAATGTGTCTTTCAATATCTGTTTTTAAAATAGAATTTATTTTATGGATTACATTTTTTCTTAATGTGCTGGCATATTGAATCTTATTTTCTTTATTGTGGGGTACATTAACCATAACAAACCAATTTTCACACCCAACTGGAGCATCATTTTTACAATATTTTGAAGTGATATTTATATAAATTGTAGGATCATCAATGGGTTCTTGTTTTGAGAATATAGCGTCAAATTCTTTTTTATAGTCATCGCTAAACAAAATATTATGCAGCCCTAGTTCTTTAAATTCTTTATTTATCCCCCAATAGAATACAAAGGCACTGCTTGATTTTTCTTGTTTTAATAGTTTTTTTGGGGTTAATGATTTGGGTAAAAGCTGTTTGTATAAAACATGCATATCTATGTCGCTAGCCACAATGTCAAAATCATGATCTATACCATTACTGCAAATAGATGTTATTCTTTGATTATTTTGAAGTGCTAAATTACTTACTTTTTCATGGTATTTTATAGTAACACCAGCTTCTGCTGCAAGATTAACTAAATGAGTTGTAATTTGATGCATCCCTTTTTTAGGTAAATAAGCACCTAAATTAAACTCTAAATGCGAAATCATGTTCATTAATCCAGGGGCTTTGTAAGGATTAGAGCCATTATAAGTGGCATATCTATTGAACAACTGAACCGTTTTTGGGTTGGTAAAACATTGTTCGTTTTTTTTATTCATGGTACTAAAAATCCCTAAAAATGGTGCTAAAAGAATGCCCTTTAAAGTTTTAAAGTTTATGAAATTTTTGAATTGATGCAACGATTGCTTTAAAAATAAATCTTCGGTTGTTTTATAATAAAAAGCATTTCTACGGAGATACTTTAAAACAGATTCTTTTTTTTCATGTAACTTTTCACTCAATTCTGTTGCAAACGCATCTACACTAGCACTGGCTTTTAGTTGAGTTCCGTCTGCATAAAAATAGTGCGTAATGACATCTAATTTTTGATATTCAAAACTGTGCTTACTGTGTTGTAAAACGGTTAATTCGTCTATTAATGAGGGCATTGTAAACAAAGAAGGCCCTTTGTCAAACCTGTATCCGTTGAGGTTCAATTCGCTTAATTTTCCTCCTGCATAGCTGTTTTTTTCAAAAACAGTTACTTTAAAACCCAAATGGGCTAATCTAATTGCTAATGCAAGTCCTCCAATTCCAGCTCCTATAATTCCAACTGTTTTTGTCATCTTGTTTTGTTAGATTAACAAGTAAAATTAATTTTTTTTAAATCTAAAATCTCAAAACATTAGTTAAAAAAGCCCCAACTAATTAAAGATGGGGCATGATATAATTTTTAAAACATAATCAATACTGATTTGTATCTTTAAAAAAAATTAATCCTTTTTATCCTCTCTTGGAGGTCTTGGTAATAATGCTTTTCTAGAAACTTTTTCTTTTCTGGTTTTTGGGTCCAGTCCAAAATATTTTACCATAAACACATCACCCATGTTTACAACATCAGAAACGTTTTCAGTTCGCTCCCATGCTAATTCAGAAACATGTAGTAAAACTTCGTTTCCAGGTGCTTGAGTATATTCTACTACCGCACCAAAATCGAGCATCTTTATTACTTTTACTTGATATGATTCTCCCACTTCTGGTTTAAACACAATGGCATCTATTTTTGCTATTACTGTGGCAATTCCTACTGGGTTTGTTCCTAAAATTTCAACAATTCCTTCTTCTGTTATAGGATCTTCATTAATAACAATGGTAGTTCCTGTTGCTTTTTGCAATTCTTGAATTACCTTTCCTCCAGGACCTATTAATGCACCAATAAAGGCGTTAGGTATTCTTCTAGTAATAATTTTTGGCGAATGGTCTTTAACATTTGCTCTTGGCTCGGCAAGTGTTTCGGTTAGTTTCTTTAAAATATGTAAACGTCCTTCACGTGCTTGTGATAAAGCCTGTTCCATGATTTCATATTTTAGACCGTCAATTTTAATGTCCATTTGGCAAGCTGTAATCCCTTTAGAAGTTCCGGTAACTTTAAAATCCATATCCCCCAAGTGATCTTCATCTCCTAAAATGTCAGATAAAACGGCAAAACGGTCGCCATCAGTAATCAATCCCATGGCAATACCAGAAACAGGTCTAATCATTTGAACTCCAGCATCCATTAAAGACAGGGTACCTGCACAAACGGTAGCCATTGATGATGAACCATTAGATTCTAATACTTCAGAAACTACACGAATCGTATAAGGACAATCTGCTGGTATCATGTTTTTTAAAGCTCGCTGTGCTAAGTTTCCATGACCAACTTCTCTTCTTGATGTTCCTCTTAGCGGACGTGCTTCTCCTGTTGAAAATGGTGGAAAGTTGTAGTGTAAATAGAATTTTTCTTCTCCTTGTTGTGAGGGCGAATCTATTTGATTAGCTTCCTTTGATGTTCCTAGTGTTGTCGTTGCTAAGGCTTGTGTTTCACCACGTGTAAACAAAGCAGAACCATGAACTGAAGGAAGATAATCTACCTCGCACCAAATGGGTCTAATTTCGGTTGTTTTTCTGCCGTCTAAACGGATTCCTAAATCTAAAATAACGTCTCTTACGGCTTCTTTATTTACTTTGTAAAAATATTTTGAAACTAAGTCGCCATTTTCTGCTAATTCTTCTTCAGAAAATAGAGCTTTCACTTCTTCTTTTACTTCATCAAATGAAGCGGAACGTTCTTGTTTAGCCGAGCCTTTTTTTGCAATGGCATATATTTTATCATAAGCTGCTGCTTTTACTTTGTCATAAACTGCAATGTCTTCTTTTTCTTCTTCATAACTGCGAACTTCTTTTTTACCAAAAGCTACGGCAAGTCTTTCTTGAGCATCAATTTGCACTTTTATGTGTTTATGAGCAAATTTTATAGCTTCCACCATTTCGGCCTCAGAAATTTCTTGCATTTCTCCTTCAACCATAGCAATAGAATCTTTAGAAGCCCCAATTATCATGTCAATATCAGATGCTTCTAATTGTGCTAGAGACGGATTAATGATAAATTTACCATTCACCCTTCCTACTCTTACTTCTGAAATTAACGTTTCAAATGGTATGTCTGATAATGCCAATGCCGCAGATGCTGCTAAACCTGCTAAAGCATCGGGCATTACATCGTCATCATGCGACATTAATTGAATCATTACCTGAACTTCTGCATGGTAATCACTAGGAAACAAAGGACGCAACACACGATCTACTAAACGCATGGTCAGTACTTCACTATCGCTAGGGCGAGCCTCTCTTTTGAAAAAACCTCCTGGAAATCGACCAGCTGCTGCAAATTTTTCGCGATAATCTACTGTTAAAGGTAAGAAATCTACTCCTGGACTTGCCTTTTTTGCAGCCACGACAGTTCCTAAGATAACCGTTTTTCCTGTTCTAACTACTACTGAGCCGTCTGCTTGTTTTGCTAAACGACCGGTCTCGATTGTGATGCTTCTGCCATCACCCAAATCGATGCTTTCTACAAATAATTGTGGAATCATAATTTTTTTAACTTAATTAAACAATGGGTAAGTTGTGTTGTAGTTGTTGTGTAGTTGTTTGTAACCCAATGAAAAACCGAACTTTTTTAATTTTATCAATAATAAAAGGGGCATAAAGCCCCAGTTATATTTATTTTCTGATGTTCAATTGTTTGATAATCTCACGATATCTTAAAATGTCTTTCTTTATTAAATAATCTAAAAGACTTCTTCTTTTTCCTACTAAAAGCACTAACGAACGCTCTGTATTATAATCATGACGATTTTTTTTCAAATGCTCTGTTAAATGTGTAATTCTGTGCGTAAATAATGCAATTTGTGCCTCTGCAGACCCTGTGTTCTCTGCTTTTCCTCCGTATTTAGCGAAGATTTCTGCTTTTACTTCTTTAGTCAAGTACATGCTAATATTATTTTAAATGATTATTATGTATGAATTATAATAGTACAATTCGGGTGCAAAGATACTATTAATTGTGAATGTTTAGTTATTAATTATAAATTATTTTTTCTAACACCTTAATTTTGATATGAAGGTATCCTGATTAGGAAGAAGTTTGTACAATGAGTTAGTCTGCTTGATTTATAAGTTTTTGTAATCTTTCAATAAATCACTGTAAATTTTATTTGCATATCCTGATAAAGAGGGTTGCGTTTTCACATTTAGTAAAAGTATTTATTTCTGTTTGCCATAAATTGTATAATTTTGAAAAAAAAATACATTGAAAGAAATTCTAGTTCAGTACAAACCCTTTTTCATATTTCTAGTAAAATTTGTGCTATTTTACTTTGCTTTTGCTTATTTATATACTCTTTATTTAAATCAATTTGATGCGTCAAAATTTCAGATTGATGGAATAACAGTCATGGTCTCAAAACATACGGCATCACTAATGAATTTGTTTAATCAAGATTATCAAGTGATACCCAATGAAATGGAAGCCTCCATGAAAATTATTTACAAAAAAATATACATTGCAAGAATTATTGAAGGGTGTAATGCGGTGAGTGTTATTATATTGTTTGCTGCATTTATTTTTGCTTTTGCATCTGAATGGAAAAAAACAGCACTTTATATTGTTTCAGGATCTGTTTTGGTCTATTTATTAAATATCATCAGAATTTCACTGTTAGTTGTAGCATATTATTATTACCCAGATTACAAAGAGTTTCTTCATGGCATTGTTTTTCCATTATTTATTTATGGTATTGTTTTTATCCTTTGGGTAGTTTGGGTAACAAAATTTTCTAAATATGCCAAATAAAACACAAAGATACGTAGGGGTTTTTGTTGCCATTGTTGCCATTGTTTTGGTTAGATTTTTTGAAAGCAAGTTGTTTTATGACCCGTTTTTGCAATTTTTTAAAATAGATTATCAAAATAAACCCTTGCCAAATATTGATGTTCTTAAACTCACTGTGCATCTTTTTTTTAGATTTTCTCTCAACACTTTTTTTTCATTAGCAATAATTTACTTTTTGTTCTTAAATAAAATGTTTGTCAAAATTGCTTTCACATTGTTTGTGATTGTTTTTGTAGTTATGATATCTTCTATTTGGTTTTTACTTTTATACAATGAAGAGCCTAATTATTTATACTTGTTTTACACCAGACGATTTTTAATTCAACCCATTTTAGTTTTGCTTTTAATCCCAGCGTTTTACTTTCAAAATTTAACAACTTCCTAACGCTAAATGTAGTATAATAGCGTAACTTTGTTACAATGAAACTAAATAAAAATATCAGTGTTCTTGTGGCTTTTGTTGTTTTATTAACAAGCATTAGCTATACATTTACTTTTCATTATTGTAACAATTCTATTGCAGGAATTTCTTTAAACTCCTTTTTTAATGAAACTTCTAATGCCTCAGCTGATTCTTGTTGCACCGCTAAGCCATCAGAAAAAAGTTGCTGCTCTGATAAAGTCATTAAAATTGATAAAAGCACAAATAACTTTTTATCAAAATCTGTTTCGTTTGAAATAAGTTCTGCTATACTGCATCCAATATTT
>DAINSR010000080.1:0-375 GCA_036741255.1 Flavobacterium sp. | reverse complement strand
CTAATAATCAAATTATTGATGCAACTGTAAAAAGCACTTATTTTTTCAGAAATTCAAACGCACCCCCTTTATACAAACTTAATTGTCAATTTATTTTTTATGCTTAAGTTATAGTGTTTTTTATCAAGATTAATTGATTTAATAACACTAAATTTAAAATTATGTATAAAATAAAATCAGTTATTTTTATACTACTATGTTCCATTTCTTATGCTCAAAACAGCACTATAAAAGGACGAGTTGTAGATGAAAATAATGAGCCTCTGTTTGGGGCAAATATCGTTTGGTTAAACACAAACAAAGGAGTTATTTCTAACGAAAAGGGCGAATTTATCATTCAAAAATCAAATTTGAGTAATTCGCTATTTGTTAGTT
>DAINSR010000079.1:0-8820 GCA_036741255.1 Flavobacterium sp. | reverse complement strand
CACTGAATGCCCTGCAAATAAAATGGTTTATAGTTTTTCAGCAGACCCTAATTAATCTGTAGAAATATAAACACTGCCTTTGTGTATTAGTTCATTTTTAATGGGTAATTTTACTATACACTACACACTTATAGAAGGTTTAAAAAAATAATCCATATTTTAAAATAGTAGCTATTACTGATAAAAACACAGAGAGTAGATTCAACTAGCAAATGCAACTTTACAATTTATAAAATTATAAAAAATATTTACTTGATTTTAAATTCATTTTGTTATTTTTTAAATTTAATTAAAAAAATATAGCTTTTATTTTTGCATTAATAAGATGTAAAACATACATTTGCAAACTCTAAATGATAAAATATCATTTTAATAATTTGGAGAGTTGCCTGAGTGGCCGAAAGGACATGTTTGCTAAACATGCGTATGGGAAACTGTACCAAGGGTTCGAATCCCTTACTCTCCGCTATTTTTTCGGGGTGTAGCGTAGCCCGGTTATCGCGCCTGCTTTGGGAGCAGGAGGTCGCAGGTTCGAATCCTGCCACCCCGACTAATATGTTATTTTCTCTTTAATAAGAGAATGGTTGCGTAGCTCAGCTGGATAGAGCAACTCACTTCTAATGAGTAGGTCCCAGGTTCGAATCCTGGCGCGATCACAGAGAGCAAAATTTAAACATTTTGCAAATCACTAAGTAAGCACACAAACACTTGAAAAATCAAGGCGTTGTGTGCTTTTTTTATCAAATTTTTAAACTTAGTGATTTATGTTTAATTCTAAAAACCAATCGATTTCTGACACGCTTTTTGACACGCTAAATTTTACCGTGTCAGTGAACTACTATTTTACCATTAGAAATTATCCAAATACTGCTAAAATTTATTTAGTAGCTACTGGTTATGAACAAAGAGAACGTATATCTCTCAATCTTTCAATTCCGTTAAAAACATGGGACAAAAAAAAACAACGTGCTAAAGAATTAAATCAAAAATTAATTCATACTAATCTGGTTATTGGACAAATGGAAACCAAAATTGAAAAAATTAAACTGAACTATCTTGCAAATGATATAATTCTAACTCCAGAACTTTTAGTAAAGGAATTAAAAGAGGATTTATCTAGACTTAATTTTTTAGCTTTTTTCAAGCAAGGTTTAAAACGTGAAGAAAAATTTATGGAGAAAGGTTCTCTCAAAAGACATTTTTCGGTTTATCATAAGCTATCAGAATATAAAGAATATATTTCTTTTAATGAAATTGACATGAAATTTTTTGATGATTTTAAAATATGGTGCAGAAAAAGAGGAAACGCCCATACTACTATAGCTTCAAATATTGCGTCAATAAAAAAGTTTTTAAAATTAGCTGAACGAGATGGAATAAAACTCAAAATAAATTTGGAAGATATTAAGGCTGGAAGTTCTAGGGGAAATAGAACACCACTTAGCTTGGAAGAAACTAAACGATTTTTAAAATATTACTACTCGGGTTTTGCAGATGAAACGGAAAGAATAACACTAGGCTATTTTTTATTTAGTTGCATGACGGGTTTAAGAGTTTCTGATGTGGGTAATTTAGAGCGAAAGAACATAATAGATAATTATATTTCTTTTATATCAAAGAAAACAAAAATAGATCAGATTATAAACTTAAATGATATTGCATTGGATATAATAAAACAAGATAAAAATTTATTTATAAAACGTGTGCGAGAGCAAACTATGAATAAAATACTCAAAGAAATTGCAAAAAAAATGAAGATTAGAAAAAAAATAACATATCACACATCTCGTCATACATTTGCAACACTTTACTTAATTGCTGGAGGGAGAATAGAAAATTTAATGCAGTTGCTGGGTCATAAAAAAATAGAAACAACCATGATATATTCTCATATTGTGGCATTAGAAGCAAATAAAGATGTTTATAGATTAGATGAATTATTTAAAAAAAGCGGACAATAATTGTCCGCTTTTTTATATTTCTGCTTCCGTTTCAATTTCTACTTCAAATATCTCAGGATCTATTTCTGTTTTTGAAATTGTTTTTATCAAATGAATATTTTTATAACAACTCAATTTATCTTTTATATTAAGGTTTAATATTTCAAAACTATCTGCTAAAAAACTCCACTGAAAACTATGTGAATTTAAACGTCTTTCAATAAATTTTTTCCAAAAATTTTCATGTACATTGGTTATTAGCAATTCTGATGAATCTTTTGCTGTGTTTAAACCGCTGGTTAATCCGTCATAAATTACTAATTGTACCCTGTCGTTTGATTCCTCAAAAGCGTGTGCTGTTTGTATTCCGTTTCTAAAAGACAAAGGCAAAGGATAGCCATTGATAGATATTTCAGTAGTTTTTTCATTAGTTACAAAAGAAGAGTTTGAAATTGA
The DNA here is from genome assembly GCA_036741255.1 of Flavobacterium sp. GTDB lineage: Bacteria > Bacteroidota > Bacteroidia > Flavobacteriales > Flavobacteriaceae > Flavobacterium. Next base: position 6,424 of record DAINSR010000079.1, on the reverse strand, counting down.
ACTTCTGTTTTGAAAGACAGGTAAAAAGCTATACTCTTTTGAACTTATTTCTTGAAATTTTAGTAAATAACTGTTACCATTTTGAAACTTTCTTAAAGGTGCCATTACTTCAAAAGGCTCAAAATTTTTTAAGTTTGCTATATCAATATCTGTTTCAATAAAATTTAACTGAGCTTCATTATCTATATAATCTAAATTTAAGTTAAACCAGTTTTTCAAAACTGTTACTAAGTCACCAAATGTTATGTCAGGAACTGCCCTAGATAAATCAATTTGATTAGGGTTTAAAACCGTAGGAATTACATTTCCTGAATTATCATGTAACCTAATAGGATTTATGTTAATATCAATAATTGTTTGTTCGTTTGTTTTACGTTGTTCAGTTTCAATAGTAATTTCATTTGGCAATAAATCTGAAAGGGTTTCAAAAACTATATCAATATTCTTTAAAGTAGCAAACCCGAGAGCACCTTCGCCACCTGCGTTTGCGTAAAAAATTACTTTATCTCTGTATTTAATTTTAGCATAGGATTTGAAATACTGGTTATGCCAAATAACTATTTTACCTATAATTCTATATCTACCAGGACTTGTAATAGTTGTAATACTGGTATATTTTGCTATTAAATCTGTTGGGTCTATTATAGTTATAGTATTTGTAGTGAACATTCCTGTATTCCTAATAAATATTCCTTTAATTATTTCTGTCCTTGTTACAGCATCCTCAGAATATTTTAAAATAGTATAACTTTCTTGATCAAATGTGGTATAATATGTAGCATCTGAATATAAACATATTTTTTTAATAAGTGGATGGTTGATAAATGAGCCTTGTAAATTATAGCCTGCCTCCTCAAACCCTTTTTTTAATATATAAACTAAATAAGGTAGTGGTTGCATAATGTTTTTATTGTATGTAATTTCTTCTGCTAGATTTACATAGTTTTCTAAAAAAGCACCGCTTTTATAATTGTTTATTATTTTTTCAAAAGCAAACCAAATTTCATCATCTGTATCAATTTTATCTGTATGAATTTGCGGAAAATTATAATTAACAGCAGGATATGTTTGTGAAATTATAGTTGCAGCGTGTGTATAAATATTTGCAACTTCAAACTTTGCTAAAGACAATTCTGATAATTTTTTATTCCAGCTGGGGAACTCTTCAAAACCCCATGAAATTGTAACCTGCATTTTTGTGCCTTGTATTTCTTCAATTTCTAATATGGCTGGAGACATTACATTATTATGCACATACATAACATCTATATATGTGGGTTGATTTATGGTATTATAAAAAGATATAAACCCTAGTGCCACATCTAAATCATCTTCTAAATCAATTTCTATAGGGTATGAATATTTTGTAGAAAACTTATCTGAAAATATAGGGTTTTCTGTAATGTCTGTTATTTTTTTATTTGAAAGGTCTATTTCAAAATTAGAATGAATAATTTTCCTCATAGCGTTTTTTATTTATGGTAAATTCTAATTCAAACGAATTGAGTTCTCTATCGGCATCATCAAAAATTATAGATTTAGTTTCATTTACCATTTCTATTAAATTATTTTCAGAAACATATAACCACACACGACTTGCATTAATAAGGCTTGATATTATTTCAATATCGGATTTTGGAATGAAACCTGTATTAATTGTAAGCTTAGGCACATCTTTTGAATCTATGTTTTTAATGTAGTCTATAAGGTTTCTTTTTATATTGGTATTTTGAAATGTAAATTCTGATTTTATAAGGTGTATTCCTGTAAATTCATAAGATTGAATGAGTTTATAATCATCTTCAAAAAGAATGATATTAGAAAATTCTGCCTCAGGAAAAATCAAATATTTTTTTGAAATAAATTGAATTTCTGTTACTTCTTGTTTACCTATTTTAAACTCAATAACATCACCTGGATTATAGTCAATTTCATTAAAATTTAGTTTATATAAATACGTGGTCGTTTCAGAAATAATTTCAAATTCTTTTATTACAGTTTCGTTTGACAAAATTTGACAAATATAAATTACTCCAGGTTGGAGCATTAGATTTATAAAATCAAATGAAGCATTTGCAATTCGTTTAGTTCCGTTTGACATTTCAAGAAATGCACAGTTATTTACTTTATTTTTTGGTGTTGTTCCCGCTAAAAAATTAATGGGTGAAAGGGTTGTTTTTCTAATTTCTATACGTTCTGGATATGTTTTTTCAGAGACTTCAATAACAACCTGTGCTGCATTATATATATTAGAACTATTTAAAATAGGTGTTGATAATCTGGTAATCATTTTATCAATACGAAGCCCTATATTTTCTCGCTGTTTTCTATTAAACAGTGGCACTTTAAATGGGATTATATACTCTTGAAAAAGTGCCGTTTGAAAATATAAATCAAATATTTTTACTTTCATTAGCACGTCAAAATAAGTATTATTTATTTGTGTGTAAAAGTCTAAAAATAAGGAATCTTTTGTAAAATTATATAGTTTACCAACATAAGGCGATGCAATAAAATCATAAAGAGTATAAAAAATGGGTATTTCCACAACTATGGTGGCACCTAAAACAATTGAGGTTAAAATAATTTTTCCTGAATATTTTCCTTCTGAAAGATTAGTGTGCGATATTGGAACTATAGTTAAATTATTAAAGTTTCCTGTTGTTACTTCTTCAGAAGGAGTAACAGAAACCCAAAAAGGATGTGTAATAGTATATGCCGATGGAGCGGCAACAGATACATTAATAGCTAGAGGTTCTTCATGCCCTTTTGAAGCTTCAAATGTTAATGATGTAGGCGATATTGTAAAATCTCCTAAAGTGAATATATTAAATGCAAAATGAAGTATCCCAATTAAGGAACTATCTAATGGATTACTTATAGTAATAGACTTGTTAGATGTGGGCGTAGCTAGTGCTTCTGGCGTATTAAAATATGCACTGGGTTTAATGATAATTTCTTTTAAACTTGAGCCTACTGCTTTATATCGTGTTCCTATTCCTGATAATGTAGTTGTAGTGATAACAACACTAGGGTCGGCAGATTCTAATATAAAATTATAAGGTGCCAAAACTTCCCAGTTTGGTCCATCTAATATGATTGTTTTTTGAACGACTGGAGTTGCTAACTGATAATGATTTAAAACAAATGTTGTAGGAGTATAGCTTACGGTTTGAGTAGCAAATACATAAAGAAAAATAATGTGTTCATAATTATATAGTTCTGTCCACAAACCGTTATTATTACCTTGTATTGATAACATAATTTTTGCCCCATAACGAACCGCTGATGTTAAAATAAAGTTCTGAGGTTCTAAAGTAAATACTAATTCTAAACCTAATGAAGTGATAGGGTAGTATTGTTCAGCATTTGAAAGGTCGTTTAAAAATGCAGAAGAAAATATTTTTATCCAGTCTATAGACTGACCATTGTTTAAAAAATATTCCTTTTTAGCTACCAACCTAAATTCTGAATATATACTTGCTTGAGATGTATTTAAAACATCTCGTATTAATATGGGGAGATTTACTGATGGTGGAAATCCTGGATTTGATTGTATAAATGTAAACTCTGTAGGTGTGGGCGAATACCAGTTTTGATATGCTGGGCTTGATGTGGTGTTTACAAATGATGTAATACTATTCTGGAGTGCCATATTTTAAAAGTATTGGTGGGATTTGTGCTATATTTTGAATGTAAATTTCTAAGCTATTATAATTTATTGTAGATAAAATAACATCTTGATACCATATTTCCATTTTTATAAAATCAAATTCTAAGAGTATGCGTTCTTTAAACTTGATACAGTTTGTGGGAGTTAGCAAATTTGTTATTTGATTTAATAAGAATTGATAAATGAGGGTGTCAGAACAAATGAAAACAAAATTTATAATACCTACATCTGGATCTTCAAAAGGATCTGTGTATTGAAGTTCTTCTGCACAATTACCTGAAAGGATAAATTTTTCTTTAATGTTATTAAAAGTAAACTCTTGATCTAAAAAATAGAATAATTTATCTACTAATAGGTTTACTTTGTTGTCTTCAAAAATTCCATTGAGTACGTAATACATAGTTTGTAATTTTATTCAAACATAATGAAGCTATAAAAACGATTGTGTGACATGAAAAAGAAAAGCCCCATTGTGGGGCTTTTTAGTTATGCAAAAGAGCGGTCTAGCCTTATGCGTTCTGAAAGATAATAAACAGCTTCTGTGAGTGTTTTGCCTTTTGCACCAAAACTATGCTGGTAAGCTCTACAACAAATGGAAACTTTTTTTTGAGTGAACGTAATTTTTAGGTTTGAAACTTTGTGCCCTAAAAATTGAGAAATAGACTGTGTAGTTACCTCTTGAGGTAATACTACTGGGTTTGTTTGTGCATTCATCTTATTAGCATTTAGATTATATGCGAGTTCGCCGTCAGATGTGCTAACCATTCTGTGAACGGATTGTAGCCATTTCTGAACTACGCATCTTGTGCGAACTCTTATTGTCGATAAAATTTTCTCTGTGATTTCTCACGGAATGATTAGCACGACAAACATACAACTAAATTTTAATTGTGCAAAAAAATTAGTTTAATTGGTCAAATAATGAAAGATTTTCTTTTATTTCTTCATTATCAATTTTATTCATTTTAAAAGTAATTGCCCTGTGTTGTTTTTCTAAATCTAAATATTCTAAAAATTTAGGATTATCACTTAACGAAATTACAATCTTATTTTTTTTGTTTATTATTTCTGCTTTGAGAGTTAAAAGTTTTTTTCTGTTAATTAGTTGACCCGAAAAGAAATTATAAAGTACCTCATAGCATTTATTTTTATATTCTAAAAATTCAGGTGACTTAGATTTTATTTGAAATAACCAACCATAAATTAATTTTTCTGGTAAAAACACCATTTCTCTTTTTTGACCACCTACCTGCGTTCCGTATTTACGGAATGCAGCTCCTAAAATAGCATCTGCTTTAATAGTTTCAAATTGATGAACATATTTTATATTAAGTGCTTGACATACAGGCTTTATAGCTACATAAAATTCACTCTCTTTAAGGATATAAATTACTTCTTGGTTGTTAAAAATTAATTTTTTCATAATGTGTTGATTTTTAATTGTTTATTGTTTTTTTACCATACGCAGGTTTTAAATATTTTTAGTGTATGATTTTGTGGAAGTTAAAATTAAAGAGTACAAACCAAATTCATTGATAGTCCAGGTCTTTCTTTTTTGACCTGAACTATCTGTGAGATACTCCAGCTTTTTTTCATCATCGTCAATTTTTTTATCTAAAATATCTTTTGTGTTTTGATAATCTAACACATCACAAACGTCTTTAGCAACAAACCATGTTTGTTCATTTTCATCAGTAACAATTCAAATTGTTTTTTTTAAGTATATAAATTTTGATTCCATTTTCTTTGTTTTAATAGTTAGTACTGCAAATTTTATTTAAGAAGAAGCTTATATTGGTTAGAAATTGCTTTTTGCTTAGAGGCTTTTGCTTGGTTATAAATGCATTCTTGTTCAAAATATGCAATTACATCTTCTTGCGTGGGGTTTTTTATCATTTTGCTTTTTAGCACTTCCATTTGTTTTTTGGCTTTTTCTTGTTCCATGTGAGCATCCCAGTGTTCTTTGTAATAGCCAAACAAAACTTTTTCTATGGTTTGATAAATGCAAATTTCAAAATCAACATCAAGCCATGCAGCAAATCTTAAGGCTAAAACTCTATGCATATAAGTACCTCTTTTTTTATTAGAATCAATTATATTTTCTAATTTATAATCACGCATATCTGCGTGATTATTTTGTAATTTGTGTAATAATTTATTAATTAATTTTTGAGTAGATTCTAACCGTGTAAAATCATCTACTCTTTTACCAAATGCTTTTGCCATTTCTGTGGCGTTTACCATTACGTTATCATTATTTGATAATAAAAAATGAATTTGTGTGTCTTGGTAAATAAATTCTAATGCTTTGCTTTTTGGTTCCATAATAAAGTATATTAAATTAAAAAAACCTAGCCCTTCGAGGTTGCAGCTCTCCGGGTTAGGTTTTAAATGTTTTTTTTGTCTATATGTAATCTGCAACATTACAACGGGACAAATATATATAAAGTTTTCTTTATTAAGCAAACTTTTTTATACGTATTTGCACATTTGGTTAAACTACTGGCGTTGTTTTTCTTTGAGTGCTTTGTATTTGTCTAGTTGTTCTTGCAGTTTTTTCATTTCTCTGTAATCTTTAGAAATGTAAGCAATAACTCCTGATTCTTTTATTTCCTCTAAAACTTCGATGTTTTTATTCATTAAAACCATCAACATATTATTAGAAGTATTTTCTACACTAGACACAGGAGCGTTAGAAACTGCTGGCACTTCTATACGCATTGTTTGAGGATTATAATAGCCGTTTTCAAA
>DAINSR010000078.1:7762-8828 GCA_036741255.1 Flavobacterium sp. | reverse complement strand
AACGTATTATTTATCTAATTTTAAAGTTGATTGGAATTTTAAGTTTACTGCTTCTGCCGAAATTTCAACACCCTGAGTTAGTTTAGAGGTTTTCAATAAAATAGTTGCTACACCTGCCTCTAATTCTACTGGGTTTTCACCTATTAAATCAGCATTACCTTTAACAGTAAACTTCACTTTGTCTGAAACATCTGTAATTACAGTTCCGTTATCATCTATTAAACTAGCATATATATAAACCATATCAATTTGTTTTGGGTCTATATTTTTACCGCTTAAATCTACCTCTAACTTAATTTTTGTGGGCTTTTTTGGGCTGTTTACTTTATGAGTAACCAAAACGGAGTTGTTTATATATCCTTTAGCTTCTAGTAATCCGGCTTCATATTTTGGTACATTAAAGGTAAATGGCGGATGCTTAAGATGTGAAGATATTCTGTTATTGTCTGGTTTTTGTTTTCCTAAAGATTTTCCGTTTAAAAACAATTCCACTTCTTCACAATTGCTAAAAATTCTGACGTCTAAAGGGCTATCACCTTTCCACTGATTAGCAATATGAATCATGGGTTTACCAAAATTTTCGTTAGCACTTCTTTGACTTTGATAAAAATAGTACGATGGTTTTGCAATTCTAAAAATATCCATAATACCTGATGCTTCCAAATCATCGGCATAACCACGATTGTAATCAAACATTACCCAGTATCCATCTGAATATGCTGGAATTTGCAAATTATCATTGTGAGCCTCTTGTATATTAGTAGCTTGTTGTAAGAGTCCTTTTTCTCCCACACTTCTTAACTGACGGCTCGAACGTTCCAAGGGCAACAAATCTCCCCAAGCGTTTTGATTTAATCCAGCATTCATGGCATAATATTCCCAGTCGCCATATTCTGACACATTATAAGGTTTTTTAAGTGTTTTATCATAATGCTCTAAACGATGCTGACGAGCTTGTAAATAAATATCATAACCATAAGATTGCCAACCCGCTGTGAAACATTGATTGCCAGGATATTCTTGTTTTGCAATAGTAGTTAAAGCATCAATAAAAGGTTCGGGCATC